>JBFHKO010000036.1:0-15146 GCA_041595355.1 Aeromonadaceae bacterium | reverse complement strand
CTGAGCGGTGGCTGGCACTTCACGCCTCTGGACAGCGATGCCTGCCGGGTGGAGCTGGCACTGGAGTTCGAGTTCAGCTCCCGGCTGATCGCGCTGGCTTTCGGCCACATCTTCACCGAGCTCACCGGCGCCATGGTGCAGGCATTCTGCCAGCGGGCCCGCGAGGTTTATCATGACTGAGTCTGCCGCCAAGCTCATCCGGGTGGAGGTGGCCTATGCGCTGCCGCTGAAACAGACCATAGTGCCGTTGACCCTGGAGGCCGGCTGCACGGTGGAGCAGGCCATCCGCCGCTCCGGCATACTGGCGCGCCATCCGGAGATCGATCTGGCCAGCTGCAAGCTTGGCATCTACGGCCAGCTGGTGGCTCCGGATGCGCCGCTGGCGGAGGGGGCCCGCATCGAGATCTACCGCCCCCTGCTCATCGATCCCCGGGAGATGCGCCGCCAGCGCGCCGAAAAGGCCAAGCAGGCCAAATCGAACTGAACAGCGGCGCCTTTGGCCGCCGGTGTCGTCCATGCTGTCCCGCCCGTGCCGGTGGCGTCTTCCGGGCGTGGCACGGCAACAAATACCTGTTGAGCCAGAGTCGATAAATATGGATGATTGGCGGTTATCGCGCAGTCCAAGGCAACAATTTTTGAGGTGAGTCAATGAGTCAGGCGGAGCATCGCCCCAGCAATTTTATTCGTCAGATCGTCGATGAGGATCTGGCGAGCGGCAAGCACAGCAGCATCCGCACCCGCTTCCCGCCGGAGCCCAACGGCTATCTGCATATCGGTCACGCCAAGTCCATCTGCCTGAACTTCGGCATCGCCGAGGATTACCAGGGGGCCTGCAACCTGCGCTTCGACGATACCAATCCGGAAAAGGAAGAGGTGGAATATGTCGACTCCATCAAGCGCGATGTCCGCTGGCTGGGTTTCGAGTGGGATGGGGTCGTGCGTTACTCCTCCGACTATTTCGACGAGCTGTATGCGTTCGCCGTTGAGCTGATCCAGAAGGGATTGGCCTATGTGGATGAGCTCAGCCCCCACGAGATGCGCCTCTACCGCGGCAGCCTCACCGAGCCGGGCAAGAACAGTCCCTACCGCGACCGCGGCGTGGAGGAGAACCTGGCCCTGTTCGAGCAGATGCGCAGCGGTGGCTTCAAGGAAGGTGATGTCTGCCTGCGGGCCAAGATAGACATGGCTTCCCCCTTCATGGTGATGCGCGATCCCGTGCTCTACCGGGTCAAGTTTGCCGAGCATCACCAGACCGGCAACAAGTGGTGCATCTATCCCATGTACGACTTTACCCACTGCATCTCGGACGCCCTGGAGGGGATCACCCACTCCATCTGTACCCTGGAGTTTCAGGATAACCGCCGTCTCTACGACTGGGTGCTCGACAACATCAGCATCCCCTGTCACCCGCGCCAGTACGAGTTCAGCCGCCTGAACCTGGAATACAGCATCATGTCCAAGCGCAAGCTGAACCTGCTGGTGACCGAAGGCAAGGTCGAGGGCTGGGACGATCCGCGCATGCCGACCCTCTCCGGGCTGCGTCGCCGCGGCTATACCCCGGCCGCCATTCGCGAGTTCTGCCGCCGTATCGGGGTCACCAAGCAGGACAATACCGTGGAGATGAGCGCCCTGGAGTCCTGTCTGCGCGAGGATCTCAACGAGCATGCGCCCCGCGCCATGGCGGTGCTGAATCCGCTGCGGCTGGTGATCGAGGATCTGCCGGCCGGGCATCTGGAGCAGCTGCACAGCCCCAACCATCCGAACAAGCCGGAGATGGGCAGCCACAGCATTCCCTTCACTCGCGAGATCTTCATCGATCAGGCCGATTTTCGTGAAAGCGCCAACAAGCAGTTCAAGCGGCTGGTGCTGGGCAAGGAGGTGCGCCTGCGCCATGCCTATGTCATCAAGGCCGAGCGGGTGGAGAAGGATGCGCAGGGCGAGATCACCTGCGTTTACTGCAGCTGCGATCGCGATACCCTGGGCAGGGATCCTGCCGATGGCCGCAAGGTGAAGGGGGTGATCCACTGGGTCTCCGCCAGCCACTCGCTGCCGGCCGAGGTGCGCATCTACGATCGCCTGTTCCGGGATCCCAATCCGGCGGCGGCCGACGATTACCTCAGCACCCTCAATCCCGATTCGTTGCGCATCATCAGCGGCGCCCGGGTCGAGGCCTCGCTGAAGGATGCGCAGCCGGAGCAGGCCTACCAGTTCGAGCGTGAAGGCTACTTCTGTGCCGACAACAGGCTCTCGCGCCCGGAGCAGCTGGTCTTCAATCTGACGGTGGCGCTGCGCGACACCTGGGCCAAGCAGGAAGGGCAGGCCTGAACGGGTCGGGCCTCGGGATGAAAAAATGAAAAAACCGCCGCAAGGGCGGTTTTTTCATGGCCGGTGCAGACTCAGTGGCCTTTGCCGCCCTTGTGGGGGCAATCCGACTGGCCGCAGTGACCATAGAGGTAGAGGCTGTGGTGGGTCAGTTTAAGACCGTGCTCGTCGGCGATGGCGCGTTGACGCTGCTCGATGAGCGCATCGTGAAACTCGATAACCCGGCCGCAATCCAGGCAGACCAGGTGATCATGGTGCTCCTGATGGGCCAGCTCGAACACCGACTTGCCCCCCTCGAAATGGTGGCGGGTGACGATGCCGGCATCGTCAAACTGGTTCAGCACCCGGTAGACGGTGGCGAGGCCAATCTCCTCTCCCTGATCCAGCAGCCGTTTGTACAGCTCTTCGGCGCTGATGTGCTGGCATTCCGGATGTTGCAGGAACTCGAGGATCTTGACCCGCGGGGAGGTGATTTTGAGACCGGCGTCTTTCAGCTGCTGATTGTTGTCTGTCATGGCACTCGATTCGTCTGAGGGTGATGGGCGGAACCACCGCTGTTGCGCAGGCGGAATTGAGAACCATTATATGTGCCAAGGCGGGAAAATTGAAACCCATGCGGGAAAAGCGACGGCTTCAATGGTACATCATGGCCGTTGGCGGAGCGGAAAGGGGGCAGGGCGGGCCCACGCGCGGGTGGGCCCGGGGGGCTCAGGCCAGTTCGGCCAGGCACATTTCCTGGTACAGCTGCTTGCTCCAGCGGCTGACCCGCTCGGCGGTCAACTCGGGCTGGCGGTCCTCGTCGATGCCGAGGCCCACGAAATGCTTGTCGTCCACCAGCGCCTTGGAGGCTTCGAACTGGTAACCCTCGGTCGGCCAGTAGCCCACCAGAGTGGCGCCCCTGGCTTCGATGAGATCACGCAGGGTCCCCATGGCATCCAGGAAGTATTCGGCGTAGTCCTCCTGATCGCCGCAGCCGAAGATGGCCACCAGCTTGGTGCTGAAGTCGATCTCCTCCAGCTCCGGGAAGAAGTCATCCCAGTCGGCCTGGGACTCACCGTAGTACCAGGTGGGAATGCCGAGGATCAGGAGATCGTATTTTTCGATGTCTGCCTTGCTGCTCTTGGCGATGTCGTGCAAATCGACCAGATTGGCACCCAGCTCCTGCTGGATCATGCCGGCCACGGCCTCGGTATTACCGGTGTCACTACCAAAAAACAGACCTACGCTTGCCATAGTGGTTGCTTACCCCTGGTGTATGTAAAGAGTTCGTAAGTATGGATCATGCCGGCGGCGTCGGGGCGACCGGCTGTGCGTCCAGTTGCTGCTTGAGCAGCAGCTGGATCAATTCGGCCCGGCTGAGAGCCTGCTCCCTGGCCAGCTCATTGAGTCGGTCCAGCAGCTCGCTCTCCAGCTTGAGTTCGACCCGTCGCAGCCCCTTCTCCTTGTCGCGTTTCAGCTGATTGCGTTTGTTGACCTTGAGCTGCAGCGCGCGGGGCAGGGGATTGGTCTTGGGTCGGCCCGGACGTTTTTCCTCGGCGAAGAGATCCCGGGTGGTGCGATCGTGTTGCTGTTTTGCCATGAAAGTTCAACCATCACCTAACCTGGAGCCGTGCCTTTCCAGCCCCATTCGATGAGCCCCTTGACGATGAATCCGAGGCAACCGAGAAACAGAACCAGCCAGACGATGAGTCGTCCGGAACGGGGGACCTTGCCGCGCTTGAGCACGTCATGAATGGCCAGGCCAATCAGCAGCAGCAGTAACAGCAGAAACAGCTTGAGTCCGATGCTTTCAATGAGTTCCAGATGTTCGCTCAGCATGGGTAGCCCCCGTCAAAACGGGCGCACTATAGCATAAAGCCGTTTCGGCTGTTAACCGGTTACCGACAGGAAATCCACAACCAGGCGGTTGAAGATGAGCGGTTTTTCCGCATGCAGCCAGTGACCGGCTTCCAGGATGATGCGCGCCTGCGCCGCCGGGAACTGGGCGGCTATGGTGGCCTGGTGTTCTGGCAGCAGATAATCGGAGCGGGCTCCCTTGATGAACAGCACCCGGCCGGGGTAGGGAGCCGGCGGGCTCGGCCAGGCCATCAGTCGCGGGTATTCGCTTCGAATGGCATCCAGATTGAAGCGCCACTGCGGGCGGCCATCCTGCAGCAGGAAGGACTTGAGCAGGAACTGGCGCACGCCGGCATCGGGCAGGTAGTCGCGCAGCAGCAGATCGGCGGCCTGGCGATCCTGCGCCCCGCTGGCGCGCACCGCCGCCAGCGCCGCGAACACCGATTGGTGGCGGTCGGTGGCATAGGGGACCGGGGCCATGTCGGCCACCACCAGGCTGCTGATGCGCGCCGGATAGGCGAGGGCGGTGGCCATGGCGATCTTGCCGCCAAGCGAATGGCCGACCAGGTGGGCATGGGGCAAAGCCAGCGTATCCATCAGGGCCAGCACATCCGCCGCCATCTCCGGGTAGCTCATGCTCGCCGCCCGGGGGGAGGCGCCATGGTTGCGCATATCCAGGCTGATGACGCGCCGTTCACCCCGCAGAGCCCGGGCCAGTTGGCTGAGGTTGTCCAGGCTGCCGAACAGGCCGTGGATCAGGATGACGGGAATGGCTTCGCCCTGGGGGCCGGTGTCGCGGTAGTGAAGTTGCATGGGCAGCCTCTGGATGGCATGGGGGCTCATATCATCCGCATAAACCGGGCGAACACAAGCCCGTCCGTCCGGGGCGCCGGCAAATCGTCTCCGTGGCCACCAGAGCTGTTGGGCTCTGCCCGCCGGCTATGTATAATTCGGACATTTGTTTCACTGCCGATATGGCAAGCCAACGGGATCAAGATGAAGTCAATCGAGGTGGATGAAGAGCTTTACCGCTACATAGCGGCCCAGACCCTGCACATAGGTGAAAGTGCCTCGGAAATCCTGCGCCGTCTGCTGCAGCTGCCGCCCTTCTCCCCGCAGGATGCGCCTTCTGTCTCCGCACCTCAGAGCGAGCCGCTGGTCAGCGCCATCGCCACCCTGCTGCACACCGGCGAGCTGGAGCGCGAGGAGAGCGCCATCGCCCGTTTCATGCTGATCCTGACGGCACTGTACCAAACCAACCCCGTGGCGTTCACCCAGGCCACGGACATAAAGGGGCGCAAGCGGGTCTACTTTGCACGGGATCCCGAGGAGTTACTGGCCAACGGCACCACGACCAAGCCCAAGGCCGTACCCGGCACCCCTTACTGGGTGATTTCCAACACCAATACCAACCGCAAGCGCAACATCATCGCCCAGCTCATGGCGGCCATGGAGTTTCCGGCCGACCTGTGCGAGCAGGTGTGCGCCAAGGTTTGAAAATTAAAAACAAAACAAAAAGGAACTAGTGCTATGGCTCAACACGAACATGCAGGTAAACCGGCCCGACTGCAGGATCTGACCAACATCCCCCGTCTGATGTCCGCCTACTATCTGAACAAGCCGGACATGAGCAAGGCCGAGCAACGGGTCGCCTTCGGCACCTCCGGTCACCGCGGCAGCGCGCTCAACAGCGCCTTCAACGAGGCGCATATCCTGGCTGTCAGCCAGGCCATCGCCGAGTACCGGGCCGAGCAGGGGATCACCGGTCCCCTGTTTATCGGCATGGATACCCATGCCCTCTCCGAGGCGGCGCTGGCGACCGCGGTGGAAGTGCTGGCCGCCAATGGCGTCGAGGTGCGCATAGAGCTGGGGCTGGGTTACACCCCGACACCGGTGGTTTCGCACGCCATCCTGGCCTACAACGGCGCAGGTCATGCCGACAAGGCGGACGGCATCGTCATCACCCCGTCTCACAATCCGCCGGAGGATGGTGGCTTCAAGTACAACCCGCCGCATGGCGGTCCGGCCGAGGGCGAGATCACCAAGTGGGTGGAAAACCGCGCCAACCTGCTGCTGGAGCAGGAGCTGGCCGGCGTCAAGCGGGTGCCGTTCGCCGCGGCCCGCGCCCTGCCCAATGTGCAGGAGTATGACTTCATGACGCCCTATATCGAGGATCTGAACACTGTCATCGATATGGAGGCGATCAAGAAGGCCGGGGTGAAAATCGGCGTTGATCCTCTGGGCGGTGCCGGCGTGGCGTACTGGGATGTCATCGCCAGGACCTATGGTCTGAACATCGAGGTGGTCAACTACCGCGTCGACCCCACCTTCTCCTTCATGACCCTAGACAAGGATGGCAAGATCCGCATGGACTGCTCCAGCCCCTGGGCCATGGCCAGCCTCATCGATCTGAAGGACAAGTTCGACATCGCCGTGGCCAATGATCCGGACAACGATCGTCACGGCATCGTCTGCAAGGCCGGGCTGATGAATCCCAACCACTATCTGGCGGTCGCCATCCAGTATCTGTTCACCCACCGTCCGGGCTGGCCGGCGACGGCTGCGGTCGGCAAGACGCTGGTCTCCTCTTCCATCATCGACCGGGTCGCCAAGAGCATCGGCCGCGAGCTGAAGGAAGTGCCGGTGGGCTTCAAGTGGTTCGTCGATGGCCTGTTCGATGGCAGCTTTGGCTTTGGCGGCGAAGAGAGTGCCGGCGCCTCCTTCCTGCGCAAGGATGGCGGTGTCTGGACCACCGACAAGGACGGCATTCTGCTCTGCCTGCTGGCGGCTGAAATGCTGGCGGTGACCGGCAAGGATCCGCAGAGCCTGTACAACGAGATCACCGCCGATTTCGGTGCCCCCGACTACCGGCGCATGGATGCGCCGGCCAACAGCGCCCAGAAGGCGGTGCTGACCAAGCTGGATCCGGCCATGGTCGAGGCCAGCGAGCTGGCCGGCGAGCCCATCGTTGCCAAGCTGACCGCGGCTCCCGGCAATGGCGCCGCCATCGGTGGCCTCAAGGTGGAGACCGAGAACGGCTGGTTTGCCGCCCGCCCGAGCGGTACCGAGTCCATCTACAAGATCTACATGGAAAGCTTCAAGGGTGAGGAGCACCTGGACCGCATCCAGAAGGAGGCTCAGGAGATCGTCTCCGCCGCCCTGGCCAAGGCCGGCGTCTGATCCCTGCCGGGCCCGGGTACGACGGGCCCCTTGCAATGAACCGCCCTCCGCTGGAGGGCGGTTTTTTTTATCCGCCGCCGCCGGCGCCTTGCGCCCGGACTTCCGCTCCCCGCGTCATGAGGGCGATCAGCCGGTCACAACGGGATCCGCAGAGCGCCTGCCCGGCGACGCGGCCAAGCAGTAACGCCTCCGCCGGCTCTTGCCACGCCTGCCAATCACTATCCGGGCGCCATCCTGCGCTGGTCCGGGGAGCGCCGGGGTGTGGCTCAGCCCAGCAGGGCCCGCTCGGCGTGGCCAAGGGACTCGTCAGATCCGAACAATACCAGCACATCGCCGGCTTCCAGCACGGTGTCGGGGGGCGGGGAGAGGTCACGCTGCCCCCGGCGCACCAGCGCCGTGACCAATACGCCATCAAGGTCCATCTGCGCCAGTTTCTTGCCCACTGAGCGGCTTTGCTCGACCAGGGGAACGGGCAGCAGGCGATCGGTTTTGCTCCCCTGGAGGGCGGCGTCCTGATCGCTGTCGCCACGGAACAGCTCGCGCAGCAGCTGGTAGCTGTCGGCGCGCTGGCGCTGTATGCGCCGCAGTACCCGCGTCTGCGGCACGCCGAGCAGCAGCAGGGCCTGGGAGGCGATCATCAGGCTCGCCTCGAGGCTCTCCGGGATCACCTCGGTGGCGCCCGCCAGTCGCAACTCCTCCACGGGGCTCTCGTCGCGGGTGCGGACCATGACCGGCAGGCTCGGTCTCAGTGTCCGGATGTGGTGAAGCACCTTGAGCGCGGAGGCGGTGTCCTCGTGGCTTATCACCATCAGCCGGGCGCCGGCAAGACCGACCGCCTCCAGTATGTCCCGCTCGGTGGCGTCCGCGTAATAGACGGGCTCCCCGGCGGTACGGGCCTCCCGTACCCGGGCCGCATCCAAATCCAGCGCCAGGTAGGGCACCCCTTCCTCCTCCAGAACGTGGCCCACGTTCTGGCCGATGCGGCCATAGCCGCAGATGATGACGTGCGGGTGGCGCGGCTCGCCGCTCAGGCTGTCGACCCCGAGCTCTTCGTGCGTCTCCTGCCTGATCTCGGCACGCGGCAGCAGTCAGCCTGCCAGACGCTGGTTGTAGCGAATGAGAAAGGGGGCGACGACCATGGAGATCAGTACGGCGGTAAGACAGGTCTGGGCCAGCTCGGGGTCTATGATGCCGGCGCCGAGGGCGATGGCCAGCAGGGCAAAACCGAACTCGCCGCCCACCGCCAGCAGTATGCCGGTGCGCCAGGCGCTGAGTGGATCCATGCGTGCCCAGCGCACCAGATAGGCGACCAGCAGCGCCTTGATGCCCAGCAGGAACAGGGCGCCGGCCAGGCTCCAGTGCCATATCTGCGGCAGGCTGGCGGGGTCGAACATCATGCCGATACTGACGAAGAACAGCCCGAGCAGCACATCCCGGAATGGCCTGATGGTGGACTCCACCTGATGACGAAATTCGGTTTCGCCCAGCATCATGCCCGCCAGGAAGGCGCCGAAGGCCATCGAGAGGCCCAGGCTCTGGGTGGTCCAGGCGGCGATGAGCGACACGAACAGGACCGTCAGGGTGAAGAGCTCCGTCGAGCGGCGCGAGGCCACCTCGTGAAACAGCGGTCGCAGCAGCCAGCGGCCGGTGAAGAAGACGGCGAGGAAGGCCAGCACCGCCTTGGCCAGCGCCCAGGAGAGAGCGATGGCCAGCCCCTTGGCGCTGGCGATGCCCAGAACGGGAATGATGACCACGAACGGCACGGCGGTGATGTCCTGGAACACCGACATGGTCACGCCCAGGCGACCGTGGCGGCTCTTGTCTTCTCCCTGCTCGGCCAGCTGCTTGCTGATGATGGTGGTGGAGGATTGCGCAAACACCGCCCCGACCACGAAGGCGGCGGCAGGCGACAGGCCGAGCAGCCAGGCCAGCAGCCCGATCACCGCCGTGGTGAGCACCACCTGCCCCAGCCCCAGCCCCAGGATCAGATGGCGCTGTGCATGCAGCTGGGGCAGCGAGAAGTTGAGCCCCATGGTGAACATCAGGAAGACGATGCCGAGCTCGGCCGCCAGCTGGATCTGCTGACCGTCCACCACCGGTCCCCTGGTGTGGGGGCCGAGCAGCAGCCCCACCAGCAGGTAGCCGAGACTGGAGGGAATGCGCAGGCGCTGGAACAGGATCACCACGGCCACGGTGGCGCCGAGCAGCAGCAGCAGCGCCAGGAAGGGTTGTTGAATCATCGTTGTATTCCGGACGGAGAGGAAGGCCGGGAAACGATAACATGCGCTACCGATGAAGCATATGCCCAGAGCCGTTTGGCCGGCGCGCTCGGCCGGCGGGTCCGGGGCGGGAGGCGGGGGCCGGCAGTCAGGTCCCGAAAGCCGGCCTAAGGGGGGGCCGTCAGCCGATCTGCATGCCGGGAATGCGTTGCCAGTAGCCGTTGCACTCCCGGCCGCCGACCAGCTCGCAGGGCTGCTGCCCACCGAGGTTGGCACGAAAGCGTGTCAGCCAGTCGAGGGTTTCGTGTCCCTGGGGGCTGAGGCGCACCACGTCCACCAGTCCCTGCATGCCGGGCAGCTGGTTCACCAGGTTGTAGCAGTAGCCGGACTGGGTCTGGATGCCGTTCAGCACGAACACCGGCTGTCCCTCCTGGCTCTCGGCGACCAGCCCCTGCGGATGCTTGAGGCAGGCCAGCCGGCACTCATCCTTGGGTTTGTCCTCGGCCCGGGCGGTGAAGCAGCGCGCCGAGTAGGCGAGCGGCAGGTGGCCATAGGCGAACAGCTCCACCTCGAAGCGCTGACGCAGCCCCTGGCGATCGCACTCCTCCAGCAGCTGCACCAGCCACTCGCGTGACAGTTCCACCGGCATCACCCAGCGCTGCATGCCCTTGTCCAGCAGCAGACGGATGACATCGGCGTTGTAGCAGTTGATGGCCGGGCCGCAGACGAAGGGCAGCTGGCGCTCGTGGGCCAGCTGTACCGTGCCCAGATCGTTGGCCTCGATCATCAGCTCGCCGTTCTCGACCCAGCGCTGTACTTCCTTGAGTTCGGAGGGCGCCTGGATGAGGGCCAGCGAGGAGAGCACCACCTGCTTGCCGGCGGCCTGCAGGCTGCGGGCCAGCTCCAGCCAGTCCGGGAGTTTGAGCTCGCGGCGCTTGCTGCAGACGGTTTCACCCAGGTAGACGATGTCGGCCTCGCTGTGGCAGGCGGCCTCGTAGAAGGCCCGGCTGTCGGCGGCGGACCAGAAGTAGAGCAGGGGACCCAGTGACAGGCGCATGGCGGTACTCCTCATTGCCATTGACGATGGTAGGCGCCGAGGGTGGTCTGGCTGCCCTCGGAGACGGCGGCCAGCTGCCGGTCCCATTGCGGCAGCACCCGGTAGCCCTCGGGATGGGCGCGGTAGCTGTCGATGGCGGCGCGCCACACCCGGGTGACCTGCTCGACATAGGCCGGGCTGCGCTGGCGCCCCTCTATTTTCACCGAGCAGATGCCGGTCTCGAACAGTTCGGGCAGCAGTGCCAGGGTATTCAGGCTGGTCGGCTCCTCCAGGGTATGGTAGAGGTTGCCCTCCACCTGATAGCGCCCCTTGCACAGGGTGGGATAACCGGCATTTTCGTCTTGTCCATAGCGGTCGATGAGCACCTCGTTCAGGCGCGACTCCAACCCCTGCGCGGTCTCTTCCCAGCGTACGAAACGGGCCGGCGAGCAGGCGCCGACGGTATTGGGACTCTCGCCGGTCAGGTAGGAGGAGAGGTAGCAGCGCCCCTCGGCCATGATGCAGAGGCTGCCGAAGGCGAATACCTCCAGCTTGACGTCGGTCTCCCGCGACAGCTGCCGCACCTGGTGCATGGAGAGCACGCGCGGCAGCACCACCCGCTTGATATTGAAATTTTCCTTGTAGAAACGGATGGCGGCGCTGTTGGTGGCCGAGGCCTGCACCGACAGGTGCAGCTCGAGATCGGGATGACGGCGGCGGGCATACTCCAGCACCGCCAGATCGGCCACGATCAGCGCATCCACGCCCAGGGCCGCGCCCCTGTCCACCGCCTGCTGCCAGCGTCCCGTGCTGCCGGGATGGGCAAAGGTGTTGATGGCGATGTGCAGCTTGCGGTCATGGCGGCGGATATACTCCATGGCCCGCTCCAGCTTCTTGTCGTCAAAATTGAGACCGGCAAAGTGGCGGGCGTTGGTGTCGTCCTTGAAACCGATGTAGACGGCATCGGCACCATTATCCACGGCGGCCTTCAGGGCCGGCAGATTGCCGGCGGGGCAGAGTAACTCCATAGACGGCTCTCATCACTACCAAAGCGGTCGATTGTAGGCAGGCCGTCGGCCGGCGATCTTGACCTGAGGCAGTTTTATGCCCCGGTCGGCCACAATTGCGGCAACGGTCGGCGGCAAAGTTGATTTCGGGCAGTAACTGGGGCCGATGAATGTGCTGTGATCCGGCGCTTAACAAGCAAGGAGTCTCAACGTGCTGCTGCAATTACAACGAACCCTGGTCGCCCGCGCGCCCGACCTGCTGCGTATTCCGGCCAAGCTGCTGCCTTTTTCCATCCAGAAACCGCTGATGAGCCACCTGCTGCAGCGGGTGTTCCGCGAGGCGCTGGAGGATGGCGACTTTGAGTTTCTGGAGGGGAAATACCTGCGCATCGAGGTGGCGGATCTGGGGCTGGCCTGGTACCTGACCTGCTGCCGGGGCGAGCTGCAGATCCTGGCCGAGGCACCGGTGACCGATGTCAGCTTCAGCGGCGGGCTCAACGATCTGGTGCTCATCGCCGGGCGCAAGGAAGATCCCGACAGCTTCTTCTTCCAGCGCCGGCTGCGCATCGAAGGCGATACCGAGCTGGGGCTGGAGGTGAAAAACCTGCTCGACAGTCTGGATCTGGAACAGCTGCCGCCGCTGCTGCGGCGCGGGCTGGGCGATCTGGCCAGCTTTGTTCAGGGCGCCGGGGTGGCGGCGGGCGGGGCCGGGGCCTAGGATGGCGGCGGCGGTGCAGGCACAATGCGAGCAGCTGTGCTAGCATGCGGCCCCCAGCCCATCCGGACCCTGTCATCATGCTAGAAAAGATCCGCATCGTCCTTGTCAACACCTCCCATACCGGCAACATCGGCTCGGCCGCCCGGGCCATGAAGACCATGGGGCTGAGCGATCTGGTGCTGGTGGACCCGGTTGAACCGCCAGATGGCAAGGCCACCGCGCTGGCGGCCGGGGCGGTGGACATATTGGCGGGGCTGCGCAGCGTGCCGACCCTGGCCGAGGCGGTCGCCGACTGCGGTCTGGTGATCGGTACCAGCGCCCGTTCGCGTACCCTGCCGTGGCCGATGCTCGATCCGCGCCAGGCGGGGGCCCGGCTGGTGAGCGAGGCGAGCCAGTACCCGGTGGCCCTGGTCTTCGGTCGCGAGCGTACCGGCCTCACCAACGAGGAGCTGCAGCAGTGCCATTTTCACGTCGCCATTCCCGCCAATCCGGAATACAGCTCGCTCAATCTGGCCATGGCGGTGCAGACCCTTTGCTACGAGGTGCGCATGGCCTGGCTGGCCAGCACGCCGGCCCCCGCCGAGCCCGCGGGGGAGGCAGCCTATCCCCTGCAGGCCGATCTGGAGCGCTTCTATCAGCACCTGCAGGAAACCCTGCTGCAAACCGGTTTTCTGCGCGACGATCATCCCGGCCAGATGATGAGCAAGTTGCGCCGGCTCTACAACCGCAGCCGGCCGGACAGTCAGGAGCTCAACATACTGCGCGGCATGCTCACCGCCGTGCAGAAATCGCTGCGTCGTTAATACCTGACCATCCATCATGGGTATATACTTGACTGAAAGGGTAGGTTATGGGAGCATGCTTCCAGACCGAACGCAAAGGCAGGTGAGCCATGAGACTGACATCGAAAGGACGTTACGCTGTGACCGCCATGCTGGACGTGGCGTTGCATGCCGAGCAGGGCCCGGTACCGCTGGCCGACATTTCCGAGCGGCAGGGGATTTCGCTCTCCTATCTGGAGCAGCTCTTCTCCCGTCTGCGCAAACAGGGGCTGGTCTCCAGCGTGCGTGGACCCGGCGGGGGCTACCGGCTGGGCATGGCGCTGGAGGATATTTCCGTGGCCATGGTGATTGCCGCGGTGAACGAATCCGTGGACGCCACCCGCTGTCATGGCCAGGATGGTTGTCAGGGCGGCAACCGCTGCCTGACCCACTCCCTGTGGCATGATCTCAGTACCCGCATCAGCGATTTTCTGAGCGACATCAGCCTGGCGGAGCTGGTGGAGCAGGCGGAAGTGAAGCGCATCGCCCAGCAGCAGGACAAAAACAAGCAACAGGGCGCCCCGGCGAGCAACAGCCGGCTGGACGTTGAGCCAGCCAAGTTGCGCGTTCGCCTCTGATGGCCGGCGGCAAGGCGCTGGCGCATCGTTGCAACGATATTGATACCTTAGGACGGAGTGGAAAATGAAACTGCCCATTTACCTCGATTATTCTGCCACCTGCCCGGTCGATCCCCGGGTGGCGGAAAAGATGATGCAGTGCCTGACCCTGGACGGGGTCTTCGGCAATCCGGCATCCCGCTCCCACCGCTTTGGCTGGCAGGCCGAAGAGGCCGTTGACCAGGCGCGCAACCAGGTGGCCGAGCTCATCGGCGCCGATCCCCGGGAGATTGTCTTCACCTCCGGGGCCACCGAGTCGAACAACCTGGCCATCAAGGGCATCGCCCAGTTCTACAAGAAACAGGGCAAGCACATCATCACCTGCAAGACCGAACACAAGGCGGTGCTGGATCCCTGCCGTCACCTGGAAGCCGATGGGTTCGAGGTGACCTACCTGGATCCTAAGCCCAATGGTCTTGTCAGTCTGGCTGATCTGGAAGCGGCCATGCGCGATGACACCATCCTGGTGAGCCTGATGCACGTCAACAACGAGATTGGCGTGGTGCAGGACATTGCCGCCCTGGGCGAGCTGTGCCGGGCGCGCAAGATCTTCCTGCACGTGGATGCCGCCCAGAGCGCCGGAAAGTTGCCCATCGACGTCGAGGCGATGAAGGTGGATCTGATGTCGCTGTCGGCGCACAAGATCTACGGTCCCAAGGGTATCGGCGCCCTTTATGTGCGACGCAAGCCGCGGGTGCGCCTGGAGGCCCAGACCCACGGCGGTGGCCATGAGCGCGGCATGCGCTCCGGTACCCTGGCGACCCACCAGATCGTCGGCATGGGCGAGGCGTTTCGCATCGCCAGGCTGGAGATGGCCAGCGAAGCCCAACGCATACTGGGGCTGCGCGAGCGGTTGTGGAACGGCCTGAAAGGCATCGAACAGGTGTATATCAACGGTGATCTGCAGCAGCGGGTCGCGGGCAATCTGAATGTCAGCTTTGCCTATGTCGAAGGGGAATCCCTGATGATGGCGCTCAAGGATCTGGCGGTCTCCTCCGGTTCGGCCTGTACCTCGGCCAGCCTCGAGCCCTCCTATGTGTTGCGCGCCCTGGGCCTGAACGATGAACTGGCCCACAGTTCCATCCGTTTCAGCATCGGCCGCTTCACCACCGAAGAAGAAATCGATTACGCCGTGCAGCTGATCTGTTCCTCGATCAGCCGCTTGCGGGAGATGTCTCCGCTGTGGGACATGTACAAGGATGGCGTCGACCTGAGCAAGGTCGAGTGGGTCCATCACTAAGCTTGGCGGATGAGTTGGTAGGAGGTGTGTCATGGCTTACAGTGAAAAAGTGATTGATCATTATGAAAACCCCCGTAACGTGGGGGCCCTGGACAAGGATGATCCCAATGTCGCCACCGGCATGGTGGGGGCGCCGGCCTGCGGCGACGT
>JBFHKO010000035.1:0-15166 GCA_041595355.1 Aeromonadaceae bacterium | reverse complement strand
GGGCCGCTGGCCAAGCATGCCGTGCTGCCGCTGCTCTCCGACCGGCTGGACGCCGATTTCGCCCAGCTGCGCGCCTACCTGCTGGGCTCCTGAGCCGCGAGCCCGGCTTGTGATTGACGTCAAGGCGACCTGCGGGTCGCCTTGTTGCTTTCCCGCGCCCGGGTTGGCAGCCCCGGATTGGATCTGTTAGCCTCACAGCATCCCCCTTGCTGCCGTGGTGCGCGCCCATGTCCCAGGTTCTGAACGATCTGCTGTCTCTGCTGGCACTGGAGCCGCTGGGCGCGGGGCGCTTTCGCGGCCAGAGCCAGGATCTGGGCTTTGGCGCCGTCTTCGGCGGCCAGGTGATGGGCCAGGCCCTGTCGGCGGCCCGCCAGACCCTGGAGACGCCCCGCAGCGTACATTCGCTGCACTGCTATTTTCTGCGCCCCGGCGATGTGCGCTTGCCCATCCTTTACGAGGTGGAGCCTATCCGGGATGGCAATACCGTCTCCACCCGCCGGGTGGTTGCCTTCCAGCATGACAAGCCCATCTTTTATCTGACGGCCTCGTTTCAGGAGGAGGAGCCGGGGCTGGAGCATCAGAAACCCATGCCCCAGGTGGTGGGGCCCGAGGGATTGAAATCCGAACGCCAGTGGGCCCAGCTGCTCAGCGAGCAGATACCGCCGCGCCTGCATGACAAGCTGCTGAGCGAAAAGCCCATCGAGATGCGGCCGGTGAGCTTCATCAATCCGCTGCAGGCCAGCGCCTGCGATCCCGTGCGCTGGGTCTGGTTTCGGGCCAATGGGCACCTGCCGGACGATCCGGCGGTGCACCGCTACCTGCTGGCCTACGCCTCCGATTTCAACTTTCTTCCCACTGCGCTGCAGCCCCATGGTGTGGCCTTCTTCCAGCCCGGCCTGCAGGTGGCCACCATCGATCATGCCATGTGGTTTCACCGGGCGTTCCGTTTCGATGACTGGCTGCTGTATGCGGTGGACAGTCCCAGCGCCTCGGGTGGCCGCGGGCTGGTACGCGGAGAGTTCTACAGCCGCGATGGGCAGCTGGTGGCCAGCTGCATTCAGGAGGGGGTGATCCGCTATCGTTAGTGCGCCGCGGGGCTGGCGCCCGCCATGCAGGCAAAAAAAAGCTCGCCATCACGGCGAGCTTTTTGTAGGCAGACGGGCTGCTTACTTCTTGATACGCATGACAGCAGAGTCGGCCAGGGTCACGGTACCGGTCAGCTTGGTCAGGCTCTTGACGTCATCCATGTTGGAGATGACAACCGGAGTCAGGACCGACTTGGCCTTGGCTTCCAGCAGCGCCAAATCGAACTCGATGATGACGTCGCCTTTCTTGACCTTCTGGCCTTCCTGAGCGATACGCTTGAACCCTTCACCTTTCAGCTCGACGGTATCGATACCGAAGTGCACGAACAGCTCGATGCCGTTATCGGACTCGATAGAGAAGGCATGATTGGTCTCGAAGATTTTGCCGATGGTGCCATCACAGGGGGCCACCATCTTGTCGCCGGTTGGCTTGATGGCAATGCCATCGCCAACGATTTTCTCGGCGAACACTACATCCGGTACGTCCTCGATGGGGACGATTTCACCGGACAGCGGGGCAAAGATCTCGAAACCTGCGGTGTCTGCTGAGTCATCTGACACCAGTTTCTTCAGTTTGTCGAACAAACCCATTATTGTGCTCCTGAAAAGGTGTTAGTAAGCCATGTGCTCGCTGATGGTATCAGAGGGCGGCTTAGTTCACAAAGGAATCCATTATGGCTTCCACTTCGGCCACGGTGGCAGCCGCCAGCGCCTTGTCTGCCATGGCCTTGGCCTCGGCATAGTTGGCGGCACGGATGAGCTGCTTGACGCGCGGCACGGAAATGGCGCTCATGGAGAACTCGTCCAGGCCCATGCCCAGCAGCAGCAGGGTGGCGCGGTCATCACCAGCCAGCTCGCCGCACATGCCTGTCCACTTGCCTTCGGCATGGGAGGCATCGATGACCTGCTTGATGAGGTTCAACACCGAGGGGGAGAGCGGGTTGTACATCTTGGCAATCATCTCGTTGCCGCGATCCACCGCCAGGGTGTACTGGGTCAGGTCATTGGTGCCGATGCTGAAGAAGTCGGCTTCCTTGGCCAGGTGACGCGCCATGACGGCGGCCGCCGGGGTCTCGACCATGATACCCACTTCGATGTTCTCGTCGAACGCCAGGCCTTCGGCCCGCAGTTCGGCCTTCAGGGTTTCCAGGGTCGCCTTCAGGGAGCGGAACTCCTCGACGGAGATGATCATGGGGAACATGATGCGCAGCTTGCCGTGATGGGAGGCGCGCAGAATGGCCCGCAGCTGGGTGTGCATGATTTCGTTGCGGTCGAAGAAGATCCGCACGGCACGCCAGCCCAGGAAGGGGTTCATCTCCTTCGGGAAGTTCATGTACGGCAGCTCTTTGTCACCGCCGATGTCCATGGTCCGAATGATGATGGGGTGTTCCGGCATGGACTCGGCAACGGCCTTGTAGGCTTCGTACTGCTCGACTTCGCTCGGCAGACTGTCGCGATCCATGAACAGGAACTCGGTGCGGTACAGACCCACACCTTCGGCGCCGTTGCGGTGGGCACCGTCCATGTCCTTCAGGCTGCCGATGTTGGCGCACAGCTCAACGGCGTGGCCATCCTGGGTCACGGCCGGCAGTTCCTTCAGCTTGGACAGTTCAGCCTTCTCGGCCAGGAATTTCTCCTGGGCGGCCTTGAACTGGGCCAGCTGGGCCTCGGTCGGGTTGATCACCACCTGGTTGTGCAGGGCGTCCACGGCCAGCATGTCGCCGCTCTTCACCTGCTGGGTGATGACGTTGGTGCCGACGATGGCCGGCAGCTCCAGGGAGCGCGCCATGATGGAGGTGTGGGCGGTCCGGCCACCCATGTCGGTGACGAAACCGAGCACATACTTCAGGTTGATCTGTGCGGTCTCGGAGGGGGTCAGATCCTTGGCGACCAGGATAACCTGCTCGTCGATGGTGCTCAGGTTGACGATGTCCATGCCGAGGGCGTTCTTGATCAGGCGGGAGCCGATGTCACGGAAGTCGGCAGCCCGCTCGCGCAGATAGGGATCGTCCAGTTCGGCCATCATGGTGGCGTACTGCTCGATGACCTGATGGATCGCTTTTTCAGTGCTGAATTGCTCGTCACGGATCAGGGCAACAATATCCTGTTCGAGCTCTTCGTCCTCGAGCAGCATAATGTGGCCTTCGAAGATGGCCTCTTTCTCTTCACCGAAGGTCTTGCCGGCCATCACCTTGATGGCTTCCAGTTGCACGGCAGACTTCTCGCGGGCGTCGAAGAAGCGAGCGATTTCGCTTTCGACCTGGCCTGCGCTGATGGGCTTTTCGTTGATAACGATTTCATCTTCTTTCAAAAGAAGCGCTTTCGCGATGGCGATACCGGGGGACGCCAAGATACCAGAGATCATAGCCATACCTGTTTTATTCTCAGTGAGTGGATACCAGGAGAAAAAATGGGGCCTGGAGTTATTCCAGGCCGGGGATCAGGGCAATCAGATGCTCGACGGCGCTCTGTTCGTCTTCACCGATGGCCTGGATGACCACTTCGGTACCCTTGGTCAGGCCCAGGGTTTGCAGCTTGAACAGGCTCTTGGCGCTGGCGCTCTTGCCGCTGCTGATGATGTTGATGTCGCTCTTGAAGGCTTTGGCTTCTTTCACCAGTTGGGCAGCCGGACGAGTGTGCAGACCATTTTCAGCGGTAATTACGATAGACTTCTCAAACATTTACATACACCCCATTGTTGATTGTTGCGGTCACAGTGCGGGCAGAGGCCGGCGTGGGACCATGCATTGACGTTGATTGACAGAATGTGGTTGAACTGCGTGGCCGGGACTTGTGCTGGTTATTTTGCGATGTCGAATCGCTGTCCCTGGCCCCGGGATTATGCCTCAGTCCGCAGTGGATGCAAAAGGCACAATTTTACCGTGGCAACAAAAAGTGGCCTCCAGTTACGCGATGTTACATCGAAAAATGTGATCGCGTCCAGAGACAACCGGTTGCCGGAACGGCCGAAAAGCGAGACGGAAAAATGCCAAGAGCGCCAACGGAGTGGCGCTCTTGGGGGGCGATGGACGCAGGGGTTACTGCTGCAGCTCCTGCTCCGAAAAAATGTCCTGGAACAGAACACTGGAGAGGTAGCGCTCGCCGGAGCTCGGCAGTATGACCACTATGGTCTTGTCGGCATACTCGGGCAGGGCGGCGATGCGGTTGGCGGCCACCACGGCGGCACCGGAGCTGATACCGGCCAGAATGCCCTCTTCCTCCATCAGACGGCGTGCCATGGCCACGGCCTCATCGCTGGTCACCCGCTCGACCCTGTCCACCAGGCTCAGGTCCAGGTTACCGGGAATGAAGCCGGCACCGATGCCCTGGATCTTGTGGGGGCCCGGCTTGAGCTCGGCACCGGCCAGTTTCTGGCTAATGACCGGCGACTCTTCGGGCTCGACGGCCACGCTGAGAATGGCCTTGCCCTTGGTCTGCTTGATGTAGCGGGATACCCCTGTGATGGTGCCGCCGGTGCCCACTCCGGCCACGAACACATCCACTTCACCATCGGTATCATTCCAGATCTCGGGGCCTGTGGTCTGCTCGTGGATGGCCGGGTTGGCCGGGTTGTTGAACTGCTGCAGCAGCACATAGCGATCGGGAGCCGAGTCGCGGATCTCTTCGGCCTTGGCGATGGAGCCCTTCATGCCCAACGGACCTTCGGTCAGCACCAGGTTGGCGCCCAGGGCGCGCAGCAGCTTACGTCGCTCCAGGCTCATGGTGGCCGGCATGGTGAGGGTGATGGGATAGCCCCGGGAGGCGGCGACGAAGGCGAGGGCGATACCGGTGTTGCCACTGGTCGGCTCGATGATCTCCTTGCCCGGGCCCAGCAACCCCTGCTTCTCGGCTTCCCAGATCATGTTGGCGCCGATGCGGCACTTGACGCTGAAGCTGGGGTTACGGCTTTCCACCTTGGCCAGCACGCGGCCCTGGCTGACCCGGTTGAGTTTGACCAGCGGGGTATTGCCAATGGTCAGCGAGTTATCTTCGTACACCTTGCTCATGACGCTTTCCCTATGTTCTTGCGCAGATGGGGTTAAGAATAATGATAAAAGCCTGGAGCGGAAGTGATGTTTTGTTATAACGATATGTTATCGAATGATATGTAATCTATATTCAAATTCGGCGATCCAGCCATTGACTTCATGGCCTTGCGGCAACCATGCCAGCGAGGGCCATTTCCTCCGCTCCCTGGTGAGCTTGATGATAAGGGTATCTGCATGTCCAAGCGGGTGATCACGGGCTCCGGTGTGCATGTGCCGACCCATGGCGTCGGCAATGCGCAGCTGGTCAAGGTCTTTAATGACTATGTGGCGCGCTACAACGAAGAGAACCTGCCGGCCATAGAGGCGGGGCAAATTCCGGCACTGGAGCCGACCAGCTGCGAGTTCATCGAACAGGTTTCCGGCATCCGTCATCGCCATTTCGTGACCCGCCAGGGCCTGCTGGATGCCGAGGTGATGCAGCCGCTGTTGCCGCCTCGGGCAGATGAAAAACCCAGCCTCAGCCTGGAGTTGGCCTGGCCGGCGGTGCAGGCGGCCTTGCAGGAGGCGCAGCTGCAGGCGGCGCAGCTTGATCTGCTGATCGTGGCCTCGACCCATGGCGAGCGCGCCTATCCGTCACCGGCCATCGAGCTGCAATCGCTGCTGGGGGCCGGCGGCATCGCCTATGATGTGCACATGGCGGGAAGCTCCGCCGCCTTCGCCATCGCCCAGGCGGAGCTGATGCTGGCGGCCGGTCAGGCGCGCCGAGCCTTGATTGTCTGTCCGGAGATCAATTCGGCACAGCTCAACTTTCGGGATCGGGACACCCATTTCCGCTTTGGCGATGGCGCAGCCGCCCTGGTGCTGGAGTCGGTGGAGACGCTGCCTCCCGGGGCCATGGAGCTGCTGGCCAACCGGCTGTGGACCCGCTACGACCCCCGCATGCGCACCAATTTCGGCTACCTGAACCGCACCCGCCCCGAGCTTCAGTACCTGCCGGACAAGCTGCATGTTCAGGGCGCCGAGGCGCTGCCGGAGGGGCTGCTGCCCTGGCTGGTCGAGCATTGGCGCGCGTTCCTGCAGGAGACGGGCATGCCGGCCCGGCAGTTGTCCCTCGTCTGGTTGCAGCAGGTCAGCCTGCCATTTCATCGGGCGGTGGCCACCGCCCTGGAGGGCGACTTCGATGCCGAGCGCTGGCCCGTGCTGTTGGACCGCTATGCCGATACCGGTGCCGCCGGCCCGTTGATGGCATTTCATGCCACCAAGGCGGCTCTGGCGCCAGGACAACAGGGGGCTCTGCTGCTGTTTGGCGCAGGGTGTACGGCCGGCGCCGTGTTGCTGCGCCGCGGCCACTGACGCGCAGGCGTCCGGTTCCGGCCATCCGGGTTGACAAGCCGGGGCTCAAGGCGAGACATTGCCACTTTAATGACTATTTTCGAACGTATATCCCCGTCTGTTGCCTTATCTCTTGAGGGTGGCGCGCAAGAGGCCGGATCCATCGCCGGATGAATCGGGCCGGGTCGTGGGGTGCGGGTGATCTCGGAGGAGCAGGTGTATGGGTTGGCTGTATCGGTTGGTGGCTGTCATGCTGTGCTGTTGGGGGCCCCTGGCCTGGGCGCAGGAGGGGGTGTCCGGCCAACTCCTGCCGCGCACAGCGCAAGCCAGAATAGCCGCGCTGGATGTGGACAGCGAGCAGTGGCGCCTGCCGGATCGGGCCAGCCGCGACGAGCTGGCCCAGCAACTGCTGGAGCTGGCGCTGGCGGATGTGCATCCGCTGTTCAATCGTCTCTGGCTGCGGCTGAGCCGCGATGGACAAACGGCCCGCTCCCCCGCCTTCTATGCCGAGCTCTACCTGACCCTGAAGGTGTTCCGTCAGCGCTGGCATGCGCTGGACTGGGATAGCCGCGAGCGCATCCGTCTCGACCAGCTTGATTTCTCCGCCTCAGAGGCGGAGCGTGACGCCTACCGCCAGGCCCTGCTGGGTGGCTCCCTATGGACCCATGTGAGTGCCATGCGGCCCGCCGTGCCGCGCTATCTGGAGACCCGTCAGCAGCTGCACGCCTTGCTGGCCGAGGCCCGGCGCCAGCCCTGGGAGCGAGGCCTGCCGAGCCTGTTGCTGCACCCTGGCGAGTCGCATCCTGCCATGTCCAGGATCAAGTTGCTGCTGGAGCGGCTCGGTGATCTCGAGCCGGGCCAGGAGCCGACCGATGAGCTGTACAGCTATGAACTGGAGCCGATCATTCGTCACTTTCAGCGTCGTCACGGCCTGCAGGATGATGGTGTCATAGGTCCGCGGACCCTGAGCTGGCTGCGGGTCTCCCCCCAGTCGCGGGCGGTGATCCTGGCGCGCAGCCTGTTGCGGCGCGACATCCCCATCCCCGATGGGCCGCGTTATGTGCTGGTCAATTTACCCGAGTACCGGCTGCGGGTCATGGAAGCTGGCGCCGAGATATTCAGCAGCCGGGTGATTGTCGGTCAGCTGACCCGCCAGACGCCGCTGCTCTCCAGCCGCATCGCCAGCGTGGTGCTGAATCCGCCCTGGGGCGTGCCGCGCAGCATACTGCAGAAGGATATATTGCCAAAGCTGGAAAAAGATCCCGCTTATCTGCAGAAAGAGCAGTTCGATATTTTGAATTACCAGGGGGTTGCAGTCGATCCGCTGAGCATCGCCATGCCGGCGGCGCTGCGTGATGGCTTCCCTTATCAGTTGCGTCAGCGACCCGGCGATCATAATGCCCTGGGGCGTTACAAGTTCTACCTGCCCAACAATGAAGCCATCTACCTGCATGCCACGCCAAGCCACCGCCTGTTCGAGGCGGACAAGCGCACCATCAGCTCCGGTTGCGTGCGAGTCGAGCGGGCTCCGGAATTTGCCGCCCTGTTGCTGGAGGGCTCGCGCTGGAGTCCGGAGCGGGTGGAGCAGATACTGCAGGAGACCAAGACCAAATGGCTACCCCTGCGCCAGTCGGTGCCCATTCGCATGGTCTATTGGCGCAGCTGGCTGGATGACGAGGGCTGGTTGCAATTCCGGGACGATATCTATGGCCTGGATGCCGATGCCTCGAATGGCAACCGGGAGGTGATGGCGACGTTGTTGAGCCAGGCCAGCCGGGCCTGAGTCCGGATGGCAGGCCGGGCCTCTATTGAGGCCTTATAGCGATTAGTTGTTTGACTTACCCAACTTAAGCTCGTTATCTTCTGTCCCACTATGTGATCATTTTTCAGCCTATGGCTGCTTGTGCCTTGACGAGCAGAGAACACGATTGGACAGGGGAATATGATGTTGGACCTTGAAATCAGTCGCCGGCGCCTGCTCCTGGGAGGAGCCTGTGCTATGGCCGCCAGTTTGCTGCCGCAAACCGCCCTGGCCAGCCGCAGTGCCCCGGTGCGTCAGCTGCGCCTGTACAATCCTCATACCGGTGAGCGGGTGGCGGCGGCCTACTGGGAGAATGGCCGTTATGTGAAGGACAGCCTGCAGGAGTTCAGCTGGTTGTGTCGCGATCATCGGGAAGATGCCCAGATCCCCATCGATGCCGGCCTGTTCGACCAGCTGTTCGAACTGCAGCGACGCCTGGGGGTACAGAAGGATATTCACGTCATCTGCGGCTACCGCTCCGCCAAGACCAATGCCATGTTGCGCCGTCAGAGCCGCGGCGTGGCCAAGAAGAGTCTGCACATGTCCGGACAGGCCGTCGATATCCGCATTCCCGGTGTCGAGACGGCGCGCATTCGCAAGGCCGCGCTGTCGTTGAAGGCCGGTGGCGTGGGCTACTATCCGCGCTCCCATTTCGTGCATCTGGATACCGGCGACCGCCGCCACTGGTAGTGACGACGACCTTGTCAATGCGTGATTAAAGGTGCCTCAGGCACCTTTTTTGTGGCCGTCGCCCAGCAGTGCCTGCCGGTGCAAATCGACCCAGATGGCGGTGGCTGCGCATACCGCCACCGGCATGATGATGAAGTTGAGCAGCGGCAGGCTGCTGCACAGGGTGACCACGCTGCCAAAACCCAGATGGTAGCTTCGTTGCTCGCGCAAGGTGGCCAGCATCTGCGGGAACGGGATCTTGTGGTTGTCGAAGGCATAATCACCATACTGGATGGCCATCATCCAGGCCGAGAGCAGAAACCAGAGCAGCGGCGCCAGGGTCTGACCGATACCCGGGATGAAAAACAGCAGCAGGCAGCCGATGGCCTTGGGCAGATAGTAGGTCAGTTTGCGCCATTCGCGGCCGAAGATCCGGGGCAGGTCCCGCAGCAGGGTGGCCAGGCTGGCATCGGGTCCGGGGACGCCGGTCAGATATTGCTCGACCTTCTCCGCCAGCAATCCATTGAAAGGGGCGGCGATCCAGTTGGCCAGCAGACCGAACAGGAAGCCGAAAGCGATGAAGATGGTCAGGAATGCCAGTGGCCAGAGGAGCCATGTCAGCCAGCCGAGCCAGTCGGGCAGGCCGCTGCCGATCCAATTCGCCAGGCGATCCAGTTGTGTCAGCAGCCAATAGCCGGCCGCTGAAAAGAGCAGCAGGTTGATGAGCAGGGGCAGCAGTACGAACAGGCGCAGGCCGGGGCGCAGTATCAGCCGAAAGCCTTCGCGCAGATGGGCGAGCCCGCTTTTGTGGGCCAGTATGCGTATCATGGGATGCTCCGGATGATGGGGGATGGGAATGGGCGGATATTACAAAGCGCGCAGGGTTTTGGTAAAGTCCTGTCGTTGTTCGGGCCCCCGTATCTGCCGGGAGCGCATAAACTGTGGCCGCTGCCCCAAACCTGCAGCCGGGCCGGCGGATAGCGGTTGCATGGGCAGACAGGGGCGCCCCGTAAGGGGTATGATGCACGAACGGGAATTGGCTGTGCCTGGGCCGGATATAGCTCTCATGGCTTCAGGCTGACTAGAACTAAAAAAGAGAAGCGACGATGCAGGATTTGCGAATCGTTCTGGTAATTGTGGGAGCGCTGGCCATAGCGGCACTGGTTATCCATGGATTGTGGACCAACCGTAAAAACCAGCGAGCGCCTATCAAGGAAAAGCCCCTCGGGCGCATGGCGCCGGCGACAGGTTCCGCGCCAGCCCTCAAGGGCGATGGTTTCGACGAGGATGGCATAGGCCGGGTGCGGACCCTGAGCCGGAATGTCGAGCCCAAACCCAAGCTCAAGCCGGAATCAAGACCGCTGGGCGGGACTCGCGAGCCATCGCTGGCCGGCATGCCGACCATCCAGGCCCTGGATCTGGATCCGGAGGATGACATCGATGATCCGCTGCTGGGATCAACCCTGGGGCTGCATGCCGAGCCCGAGGCGAAGCCGGAGGTGCGCCCTGCGGCGCCGGAGCGGCGCCAGGCCGATCGTCGTCAGCCCGTGATCAAGAGCTGGCAGGATGTGTATGTCATCAACGTGATGGCCCGCGACGGTCGGCAGTTGCTGGGGCCGGATCTGGCCCGTGGCCTGCAGCTGCTTGGTTTCTGTTTTGGCGACATGAGCATCTATCACCGGCATCTGGAGATGAATGGTCAGGGTGAGGTACTGTTCAGCCTGGTCAACATGGTCAAGCCGGGCACCTTCGACCCTGATACGCTGTCCCGTTTCAGCACCCCCGGCGTGTCGCTGTTCATGCAGCTGCCGCCGTCGGGGCGTGCCGTGGCGCAGTTTGATCTCATGGTGCGCGCGGCGGACAAGCTGGCCGGTGAAGTGAATGGTCTGCTGATGGATCAGGAACGCCGTCCCCTCACCGAGTTGCAGTTGGATCAGTGTCGCGATGAGCTGCGCGCCTACGATTTGCACTGATTGTCCCGCTGCATAATGTCTATTCCCCGTGCGGCACTGTGCCGCACGTTGTTTTTTCTGCCCCGCCATTTCGTCGGATCGGACAATGAGAGACCTGTCATGAGCGAACTTGCCTCCCGTGTCGAGGGGTTGCGCCGCCTTCTTGAGCGTTATGAACACGAATACTATGTGCTGGATGCCCCCTCGGTTCCGGATGCCGAATACGATCGCCTGATGCGGGAACTCCAGCAGCTGGAGACGACCCATCCCGAATTGCAGAGTCCGTTGTCGCCCACCCAGCGGGTGGGCGGCAAGCCGCTGGCGGCCTTTCCCGGCGTACGGCACGAGCAGCCCATGCTGTCGCTGGATAATGTCTTCGATGCCGGGGAGCTGCAGGCCTTCGGCCGCCGGGTCGGCGAGCGACTACAGCAGGCAGTGGAGAGCCTGAATTTCTGCTGCGAGCCCAAGCTGGATGGGCTGGCCGTCAGCCTGTTGTATGTGGATGGTGCCCTGGTGCGTGCCGCCACCCGGGGGGACGGCAGCACCGGCGAGGATATCACCGCCAATGTGCGCACCATCCGCGCCATCCCTTTGCGTTTGCATGGCGACGAGTGGCCGGCGCGCCTGGAGGTCCGCGGCGAGGTCTTCATGCCCAAGGCCGGTTTCGAGCGCTGGAACGCGCAGGCGCGCCAGCAAGGCGAGAAGCCGTTTGCCAATCCACGCAATGCCGCCGCCGGCAGCCTGCGGCAGCTGGATCCGCGCATTACCGCCCAGCGGCCGCTGGCCTTCTATGCCTATGCCGTCGGCGTGGCCGAGGGGGGCTCTCTGCCGGATTCACAGCATGAGCGGCTGCAGTGCCTCAAGGGCTGGGGCTTGCCGGTCAGCGAGGCGGTGGCCCGGGTCAGCGGCATCCAGGGCTGTCAGGCCTATCACGATGCCATCCTGGCGCGCCGTGATGAGCTGCCCTATGAAATCGACGGCGTGGTATTCAAGTTGGACGCCCTGGCCGAGCAGGCGCAGCTGGGCTTTGTTGCCCGGGCACCGCGCTGGGCCGTGGCGCACAAATTCCCGGCCCAGGAGGCGATCACCGAACTGCGCGAGGTGGAATTCCAGGTGGGGCGCACCGGGGCCATCACACCGGTGGCGCGGCTGGCGCCGGTATCCGTGGGTGGCGTCACTGTCTCCAATGCCAGCCTGCACAATGCCGACGAGATGGCGCGTCTTGGCATCATGCTCGGTGACTGGGTGGTGGTTCGACGTGCCGGTGACGTGATACCGCAGATTGTCGCCGTGCTGCCGGAGCGTCGCCAGGCGGCCCGTTGCCGGCCGGTGCAGTTTCCTGAAAACTGTCCGGTCTGCGGCTCGGCGGTGGAGCGCCTGCCCGGCGAGGCGGTGGCGCGCTGCAGCGGCGGCCTCTACTGCGCGGCTCAGCGCAAGGAGGCGCTCAAGCACTTTGCCTCCCGCCGGGCCATGGATATCGAGGGGCTGGGTGACAAGCTCATCGAGCAGCTGGTGGAAACCGGGCTGGTGAAGACGGCGGCGGATCTGTTTCGCCTGCAGGAGAGCGAATTGGCCGCCCTGGAACGCATGGGCAGCAAGTCGGCGCAAAAGCTGGTGCAGGCGTTGGCCAGGGCGCGGAATACCAGCCTGGCCCGTTTTCTGTTCGCCCTTGGCATACGGGAAGTGGGGGAGGCAACGGCGCAGAACCTGGCTCGCCATTTCTGCAGCCTGGAGCTCATTCAGCACGCCTCGGTCGCGCAGTTGCAGGCGGTCCCGGATGTGGGCGAGGTGGTGGCCAAGCACCTGTATTATTTCTTCCGCCAGCCCCACAACCTGGAGGTCATCGCCCAGCTGGTGAGCCCGCCGGCCGCGGGGGGCGCCGGTATCCAGTGGCCAGCGCTGTCAGCGCAACCGGCGCAGGCCCTGCCGCTGGCCGGGCGCACCCTGGTATTGACCGGCACGCTGACCCAGTTGAGCCGGGATGAGGCCAAACAGGCGCTGCAGGCCCTGGGGGCCAAGGTGGCCGGCTCGGTGTCGGCCAAAACCGATGCGGTGGTCGCCGGCGAGGCGGCCGGCTCCAAGCTGGCCAAGGCGGAGGCGCTGGGGATCCCCATCTGGGATGAGGAGCAGCTGCGGCGTGTGCTGCAGAACCCGGAGGCGGCCGGTTTCGCTAGCGATTAACCGAGGCACGCAGGCCAGCGACAAAAAAAGGCGCCGTTGGGCGCCTTTTTATTCCCGAAGCCTTACAGGCTCTGGGTGAAGGTACGGGTGATGACGTCGCGCTGCTGCTCCGGGGTCAGGGCGTTGAAGCGTACGGCATAGCCGGAGACGCGAATGGTCAGCTGGGGATACTTTTCGGGATTGGCCACCGCATCCTCCAGGGTTTCCCGACGCAGCACGTTGACGTTCAGATGCTGCCCGCCTTCTACCTGCGGCGGACGGGTCACCGGGATCTCCCGGTATTCGAACTGCCCCAGGCTGGCGACATTGACCCGCTGGTCTTCGGCAAAGGCGTCGCTCTTGCTGCACAGGCAGCGTGCCTCTTGTGTATCGTCGTCCAGCAACCAGAATGAATGCAGCAGTGCCTTGTTGACCGCCTGGGTGATCTGAATTCCCTTAACCATGATGTGCTCCTATGGATGTGTCGGGGGCTGTTTCCTGGTCGATGTTAGGAATCTGCCCCGTGGCGTGATGGGCGGCGTCGTTGGCGCCGACCGACCGGTTTCTAATGATGCATCTTGCATATTACATTATTGAAATTGTCGCTCCGGTTCAAGGGGTATCCTTGACTTGATTGTGGGTAAACAGGGTATTTTGCTTGATTTAAATCAATAAATGGCCATTATCCTGCCTTAATGGCCCAATGGAGTCTTTTCCTGGGTGTCTTTGGTGTAATTTTACTACATGGCGGGTAAGTGGTGCCCTGGTTGCATCGGCCGTGCCGCCTGTCTATGCTGCGCTCAGCCTGTACACAGAGGAGTGAATCACCGGCCATGCACACTTGGACCCACCTCATCGAGGTCGAGAAACAACAGCCCTATCTGCAGCAGACGCTGGCCTTCGTGCGCCGCGAGCGCGAGTTGGGCAAGTGCATCTATCCGCCGGCGGAGGCCGTGTTCAACGCCTTCAGGCACACCGACTTCGAGCAGGTCAAGGTGGTGATCCTCGGTCAGGATCCCTACCATGGCCCGGGTCAGGCGCATGGTCTCTGTTTCTCGGTGCAACCGGAGGTGGCCATTCCCCCTTCGCTGCAGAATATCTTCAAGGAGCTGGCGCGGGATATGCCCGGCTTCCAGATCCCGGGCCATGGCTGCCTGCGTGCCTGGGCCGAGCAGGGGGTATTGCTGCTGAATACGGTGCTGACCGTGGAGGCGGGCAAGCCCCACTCACATGCCGGTCTGGGCTGGGAGATCTTCACCGATCGGATGATCGAGGCGCTCAATCGCGAACGCCAGGGGCTGGTGTTCCTGTTGTGGGGGGCGCATGCCCAGAAAAAGGGACGCATCATCGATAGGGAACGGCATCATGTGTTGCTCAGCTCCCACCCCAGCCCCCTGTCGGCCTACCGTGGCTTTCTGGGCTGTGGTCACTTCTCGCACGCTAACCGATTGCTGGTGCAGGCGGGCCTGACGCCCATCGACTGGCGTCTGCCGGCCACGCCGTGACCCCAGTCGCCAATCCGGGGCAAGACGTATCCCGGCGGCAAATTTAGTCGCTATACTAGTGACCTGTCACAAGATGCTTGTCTTGAGCCGAGGAGTGCCCATGCTGGACGGACTGCACCAGGACCACCTGAATATTGCCAAGTTGCTGGATGTGCTGCGGGATAAGCTGTTTCTCATCCGTGCCGAAAAGCCCATACGCTACCGTTTGCTTAGGGATATTCTGTGTTACCTGAGTGAGGTGGCGGATCAGCGGCATCATCCGAAGGAGGATCTCATTTATGATTACTACCTCAAGTACCGGTGTGAGGATCCCGAACTGGCCAATCGCCTCAAGGCCGAGCATGGGCAACTGGTGACGGCCGGGTGCGAGCTGAGCGAAATGGTGGACATGATCCTGATGGATGCGGTTATTCCGCTGGATCAGGTGGCGGCCAAGCTGGAGCAGTTTATCGTTCTGCAGCAGCGGCACATGGATTTCGAGGAGGGACAGATCTTCCCCGAGCTGCGGGTCAAGCTGACCGAGGATGACTGGCGTCACCTGGAGCAGAATTGGCACCAGATCAAGTCCGAGGATCCCCTGTTTGGCCGGGATGTGGCCGAGCGTTATCGCGAGCTTTCCGAGCGCCTGCAGCTCAATCACGAGTGACGGGCCCGGCGCAGCCATGACAGGGCG
>JBFHKO010000034.1:0-15260 GCA_041595355.1 Aeromonadaceae bacterium | reverse complement strand
GGGGGAATGGGTGTGCCCCACTTTCCGTCAAGTGACCGCCCCTGTCCAGCCCGTATTGCCGGCGCCGCCGCAACGGCGGCTTGCATTCATGCGTGGCGGCGGCAATCATGGGCCCCAGCTCGATGGCGTGCAGGAGGAGGCAGCGGTGTCTGGAGTGGATGTCGCCTGGTGTGTCCCGCTGGCGGGCTTTGCCCTGATCACCTGCGGCACGCCGGGACCGAATAACATGCTGCTGACGGCCGCCGGGGCCCACCTGGGGGTGCGTCGCAGTTTGCCGCTGCTGCTGGCGGTGGTCAGTGGTCTCAATGCCATCATTTTCGCCTGTGCCCTGGGGCTGGGCGGACTCTTTGCCGCGCTGCCGTTGTTGCAGCTGGGACTCAAGGTGGCAGGCAGCCTCTATCTGCTGTGGCTCGCCTGGCAGCTGACCGGGGCCGGCGTTCCCGGTGAGGGGACGGCCGCCAGCCTGCCACGCTGGCCGGCCGCGGCGGCGCTGCAACTGCTTAACCCCAAGGGCTGGATGATGGCGCTGTCGGCCATCGGCGGCTTTACCCTCTCCGGGGCCGACTATTGGCACTCTGCCTGGGCGCTGCTGCTCATCTTTTTCGGCATGGGCCTGCTGACCGGTGGCCTCTGGCTGCTGTGCGGAGCGCGTTTGCGGCAGCTCATTCATACGCCAAGGGGCTGGCTGCGTTTTAACCGGGGGATGGGGGGGCTGTCCGCCGCCTGCGTGTTGATGTTGTGGCTCTGAGCGGCGGGCCCGCTTTTTGCCCCCGGATGGTTAGTGTTTGTGGCAAATCCGTGTAGAATTGCGCCGATTTCGTGCCAGATCCCAGAAGATAAAATAATGACCGACAAGCCGCTCGACCCGGATCCGTTCAAGGAGATCCGTCCCTACCATGATGATGAAGTCCCGGCCGCCATCGATCGATTGATTGACGATGACGAGCTGACCAGCGCCATCGCCCGCTACCGTTTTCCTCGCCTCTCCCGCGCCCTGGGCTGGCTGATCAAGCCGCTCATCCGCCGGGCGCTGCACAAGCGCTGGGCCCGGGTGCGGACGGTGCGCGATGTGCAGCTGGAGGTCGCCCACTTCATGCAGCAGATGATCGCCACCACCACCAGCGGGGTGACCTTCTCCGGTCTGGAGCAGTTGCAGTCCGGCAAGGGCTACCTGTTTGTCTCCAACCATCGCGACATCGCCATGGATCCGGCCTTCGTCAACTGGGGCCTGCATACCTGCGGTCTGGAAACGGTGCGCATTGCCATCGGTGACAACCTGTTGCGCAAGCCCTGCGCCACCGAGCTGATGCGCCTGAACAAGAGTTTCATCGTCAAGCGTTCCGCCAAGGGGCCCCGGGAGATGGCCAGGACCTTTGGCGAGCTCTCGGCCTATATTGCCCATTCCCTGCAAGAGGGGCACTCCATCTGGATCGCCCAGAAGGAAGGGCGGGCCAAGGATGGGGATGATCGCACCGATCCGGCCATTCTCAAGATGTTCAACATGGCAGGCAAGCAGCAGAAGATCGCCTTTTCCGACTACATGAGCTCCCTGAACATAGTGCCGGTGGCCATCTCCTATGAATATGATCCCGGCGATGAGGCCAAGGCGCGCGAACTCTACGAAACGCGCGAGCATGGCGCCTATCAGAAAGGCGAGTTCGAGGATATCCAGAGCATTGTCGCTGGCATCGTCGGCCAGAAGGGGCGGGTGCACGTCAGCTTCGGCCGCCCCCTGCAGGAGGCGTATGCCACGCCCGAGGCATTGGCCGCCGCCATCGACAAGGCCATCCATTGCCAGTACAAGCTGTTTCCCACCCACCGGCTGGCCGCCGGCCTGGATGGCGACGATATCAGCGAAGCGGAACGCAACCAGTTCAATGCCCGCCTGGCGGCCATGCCCGCCGAGTTGCGGGAGCTGGTCCGGGCCACCTACGCCAAGCCGGTGGAAAACCAGCGTCAGTACGCGTGAGCGGCGGCGTGGATCACTCAGGGCGCCACGGCGCCCTTGTTGTTGACAGCGCAACATGCCCATGCTGAGCCTCGGAGACGTGGCGATGTTCTATCTGCTGGCCAGCGGGCTCAGCTTCATGGCCTATGGAGCCGACAAGGCCTGGGCCCGGCGCGGTCTGCGGCGGCTGCCGGAGCGGTATCTGCATTGGCTGGCGTTGCTCGGGGGCTGGCCTGGTGCCTGGCTGGGCCAGCGATTCTGGCGCCACAAGCGCTGCAAGCTCCCGTATATGCGCCGGTTTCGGGCCATAGTGCGGCTGCATCTTCTGGGCTGGCTGGGCTGGGTGCTCTATGGGGTCGGCCTCTGGCCGGGCTGAGTGGGTGACCTGCGCGTGCCCTGGCGATGATTGACATGACAAGAGGCGCCACCAGGGCGCCTCTTGTATTTCGTCGAGCTGGCCGGGTCGGCTCAGGCGACGGCGCGCAGGGCGGCGCGTTCGCTGTCGACCACCAGGATGTTGGCCTTGCGGAAGAAGTTGAACTCGGTGGCCGACGCCCAGGTGTAGGCGCCCATCATGTAGCCCACCACCAGATCACCCACGTCCAGTTCCGGCAGCAGGATCTCTTCGGCAATCACATCCACGCTGTCGCAGGTCGGACCGGCCAGCACGGAGGCATGCAGTTCGCCACTGGCGTAGGGCACCATCAGCGGGTAATGGACGTGGTCGAACATCTGGCCGCTGTAGCTGCCGTAGATGCCATCGTCCAGATAATACCAGGTGCGGCCGAAGCGCTCGGCCTTGCCCATGACGCTGGAGATGGCGGTCATGGCCGGGGCGGAGATGAAACGACCCGGCTCGGCCAGCAGGCGGATGTGGCTCGGCGTGTTGGCCAGGGCCGCGCGGATGGGGGCGCAGAAGGCATCGATGTCCATGGCTTCGCCCTGGTAGCAGACCGGGAAGCCGCCGCCGATGTCCAGCACCTGCAGATCCAGACCCATGCCCTGGGCATCCCGCAGCAGGCCGTTGCAGGCCTCGATGGCCTCCACATGGCGCTTGGCGTTCGGAACCTGGGAGCCGACGTGGAAGGAGAGACCAATGACCTCGATGCCCTTGGCCTGGGCGGCCTGCAGCAGCGGCAGCACCATTTCCGGAGTACAGCCGAATTTCTTGGAGAGATCGACCTTGGTTTCCGGATTCGGGAAGCTCACGCGCAGCAGCAGCTTGGCCTGCTCCTTGTAGGGAACAAACTTCTCCAGCTCGATCGGGTTGTCGAACACGAAGATCTTGCAGCCATAATCCAGCGCGTAACGGATATCCGAATCGCGTTTGATAGGATGAGTATGAATACAGTCGTCCGGGTTGACCTGAGCTTCAATCATCAGGTCTACCTCACCGTTGGTGGCGAGGTCAAAGCTGGCGCCTTCATCCATCAGGGTCTCGACGACCCCCATGTGAGGCAGGGGTTTCAACGCGTAGTGCAGGCGTACGTTCGGCAGGGCGGCGGACAGGGCACGGTACTGACTGCGTACCGCGGATTTGTCCAGCACCAGCAACGGGGAGCCATGTTTGGCCACCAGGCCGCGAAAATCCATTCCCAGGACGAGTTCTTTGTTCATCTTATCCAAACACCTCACAAAAGGGCCAAGGCCCTGTAACCAAGTTAGACTCCCTCAGACCACGTACATCCGGAGCGACCTTTACGTCTTTGCGGGCGCATTATCGGCCATTTGTCCCGCTATGCAATAGCCGGGGGGCCAATGGCGGTCGATTTACGTCATCAGTCGCGGTGACGGGAGCATTTACGGCGGAAATATCTGTGGTTTTTTGGCAATAAAATCTAACAAGCTAGGCTTTTTGCGGATTTTCGCGCGTTGATCTGTCGGTTTTTTGGCCTGGGGAAAGAATATTGTCGTAAATTGTGCAGCATGAAAAAAATTGCTCATCAGGATGAGTTGCTTCCGCCGGCCAATGAAAAACGGCTCCCGATGGGAGCCGTTGCGAGCGGGCAGTGGATCTGCGGACTCAGGGATTGGTCGTGGCCGGAGCGGCTGACGGCGCATCCGCCGCCGGGGTCTCGGCGGCCTCGTCGTCGCCATTTTCCTTGACGATATCCAGCAGCTGCACCTCGAAGGTCAGTACCGAGTTCGGCGGTATGGTGCCGGCGCCCTGTTCACCGTAGGCCAGGTCGGAGGGCAGGTAGAACTTGAACTTGGAGCCGACGGGCATCAGCTGTACGCCTTCGGTCCAGCCACGGATCACGTGATCCAGCGGGAACTCGGCCGGCTCGTTGCGATCCACCGAACTGTCGAACTTGGTGCCGTCGATCAGGGTACCGGTGTAGTGGACGCGCACCATGTCGGAGGCCTTGGGCTTCTCGCCCTTGCCCATCTCCAGCACTTCATACTGCAGACCGGAGGCGGTGGTGGTCACGCCGGACTTCTTGGCATTCTCTTCCAGGAACTGCTTGCCCTGCTCCAGGTTGGCCTTGGCATCGCTCTCGGCTTTCTTGGTGGCGGCTTCGTTGATCTGCTTGTCGTAGTCCTTGAGGGCCTTTTCCAGCTCTTCGTCGCTCATCTTGGGCTGTTTGGCCAGGCCGTCCTGGACACCCTTGAGGATGACGTCGTCGGTCAGCTTGATGCCCAGCTCCTGTTGCCGCTCCAGGGTATTGCTGATGTAGCGGCCCATGGACAGGCCGATGGCATAGGCCGACTGCTGTTCAAAGCTCTTCAGCTCCAGCTGCTCGCCGGCCGGGGTTGCTTCCTTGCTGTCGTCCTTCTGACAGCCGCTGATTGCCACTGTCACCGCGACGGCCAGCAGGGACATCTTCAAAAACTGTTTCATTATGTTCTCCAAAACACTGAATCCGGCTCGCTGGATCCCGACTGGGACTGGTCTAACGAGGCTCGTGCTAGCAAGCGTTTAATAGTAACGCCTCCGCCAAGGGGCACAACAGGGCAGATTGGTAATAATGAAAAAAAACCTGTTTCGGTCGGGGCTGGGCAAGCCGCCGGGGCTCGGCTATGATCGGCGCACCAGGCCCGGCGCCCTGCCGGCGCCACGTTGCCCGTTCGTGCAGTGAGGTTTCCATGCAGCAGCATCTTGTCGAGCGCCTCGACTCTCTCGAGAGCCGGCTGGCCTTTCAGGACCATACCATAGAGCAGCTCAATCAGGAGCTGACCCAGCAGCAGCGGCAGGTGGAGAAGCTGCGCCAGCAGCTGGATCTGCTGGTGAGTCGCCTGCGGGAAATGCAGCTCTCCCAGGTGGCGAGTCAGGCCGAGGAAACGCCGCCGCCCCACTACTGAGCGGGTGGCTCGCCGATCCCCGGAAACAGACAACCCCGCCGCGGCGGGGTTGTCTGTTTCAGACAGGGCGATGAACTCAGTGGTGACCGCCACAGCAGCCCTTGTGGCCCTCGTCATGGCCGTGATCGTCATGGCCGTGACCCTTGCCACCACAGCAGACGTGCTCTGCATCATCGTGGCCCTTGCCACCACAGCAGCCTTCGTGGGCGTGTTCGTGGTCATGCCCGTGTCCGCCGCAGCCGTCCTGGCCATGCACATGACCATGGGCGATCTCTTCGGCGGTGGCGGCACGCACCGCCTTGACCGCGACCTCGAAGTTCAGGTTCATGCCGGCCAGGGGATGGTTGGCATCCACCTTGACGAAGTCTTCCCCCACCTCGACCACGGTCACCGGGCGGTGGCCATCATCGGTGTCGGCGACAAAGCTGTCACCCTCGGCCACTTCCATGCCATCGAACAGTTCGCCCGGCACCTTCTGGACCAGATCCTCATCGTATTCGCCATAGGCCTCGGCGGCCGGCACCGCCAGGGTGAACTGGTCACCGGCGACGCGCTCATTGAGGGCCTTTTCCAGGCCGGGGACCAGATAGCCGGCTCCGTGCAGATAGACCAGCGGGCTACGCCCTTCGGTACTGTCCAGCACGGCGCCAGATTCGTCTGAAACGGTATAGTCGAGGGTCACAACGCTCAGGTGGCTTACTTTCATATCGGTATCCTGGATTGACGGTTTCGGTTAAATTGCCGCCAGCATACCGGAAATTCTCACGCCTGAACACACCGCGCCCGTTGCGATGCGGGTCACCGCCCCCCTGCCCGTGGCGTGCATATTGTGGGTATAATGGTCGCCGTTTTTGCTCCCAGGATGACGTCATGTCCTACCCCGTACATTTCGAGTTGCATCATGCCCGGTATCTGCAGCCGCCGCGCCGCCAGCGTCAGCCCCTGCGGCAGTTGCTGCATGTCTATGCCGGCACCCTGTTGCTGCGTCTGGGCCGCGAGGAGTGGCTGTTGCCCCAGGGGCACAGTGTCTGGTTGCCGGCCGAGTGTCTGCATGGCCTCAGCGTCCTGCAGGGCAGCGAATACGCGCGGCTCACCTTTTCGGTGCGGGTGGCGGCGCAGCTGCCGTGCGAGGCGGGCTTTCTCGAGGGCGCGCCGCTGCTGACGCCCCTGCTGGACGAGCTGCGCCGTCAGCCGTCGGACAGCGGCTGGCAGGGATTGCAGGGCAGCCTGTTGCGGCTGCTGACGGAGATCCTGCCCCAGTGCAGCCTGCGGCGCCTGCCGCCCCTGGGTGCCCTGCCGCCCGGGCTGCAGCCGCTGGTGAGCCTCCTGATGGCGCCGGCCGAACAGCCTCCCGCCCAGATGCCGCTGGCGCTTGAGCTGGCCGACCCCTTTCGCGCCGCACTGGGCCTCAGCCCCTGGGAATGGCAGCAGCAGTGGCGCCTGCTGCAATCACTGGCGGCCCTCAAGCAGGGACAAAACGAGAGTCAGGCGGCGGCCATCGCCGGCTTCGCCTCCCTGAGCCAGTGGCAGGCCGCCCTGCAGCGCCACTGCGGTCACGGCCTCGGCGTGCGTTGAGACAGCGCCCCCGGGAACCCCTTTTCAGCCCTATTTCTGGACCCCCTCATGATCATCGCCAGTCAGATCCAAGTCATCCGCGGCGGCAACAAGCTGCTCGACGGCGCCAGCGCCTGCATTCATCCCGGTCACAAGGTCGGGCTGGTGGGCAAGAACGGCTGTGGCAAATCCACCTTCTTTTCCCTGTTGCGCGGGGAGTTGACGGTGGATGCCGGCAGCCTGAGCCTGCCGGCCCACTGGCAGATTGCCAGCGTGGCCCAGGAGACCCCGGCGCTGGCGCGCCCGGCCATCGACTATGTCATCGACGGCGATCGGGAATACCGCGCCCTGGAGGCGGCCCTGGCCGAGGCTGAGGCCCGCGACGAGGGGCTGAGGGTAGCGGAGCTGCATGGCCGGCTGGAGGCGGTGGGTGGCTATCAGATCCGGGCCCGCGCCGGCGAACTGCTGCATGGGCTCGGTTTTGGCCGCGAGCAGCAGCTGATGCCGGTGCAGGCCTTCTCCGGCGGCTGGCGCATGCGTCTCAACCTGGCCCAGGCGCTGCTGTGCCGCTCGGATCTGCTGCTGCTGGACGAGCCCACCAACCACCTGGATCTGGATGCGGTCATCTGGCTGGAGCGCTGGCTCAAGGGCTACCCCGGCACCTTGGTGCTCATCTCCCACGATCGCGACTTCCTCGATCGGGTGGTGGGGCGCATCATCCATATCGAGCAGGGGCGCCTGAACGAATACAGCGGCAATTATTCGGATTTCGAGCTGCAGCGTGCCGAGCAGCTGGCCCAGCAGCAGTCGCTGTACGAAAAGCAGCAGCAGGCCATCAGCCACATGCACTCCTATATCGAGCGCTTCCGCTACAAGGCCAGCAAGGCGCGCCAGGCCCAGAGCCGTCTCAAGGCGATGGAGCGGATGGAGAAGCTGCTGCCGGCCCATGTCGACTCCCAGTTCCACTTTTCCTTCCGCGAGCCGGAGGCGCTGCCGACCCCGCTCATCAAGATGGAGCACCTGAGCGCCGGCTATGGCGAGCGGCTGATCCTCGAGCAGATAAAACTCAACCTGGTGCCCGGCTCGCGCATCGGCCTGCTGGGGCGCAATGGCGCCGGCAAGTCCACCTTCATCAAGCTGCTCTCCGGCGAGCTGGCGCCGCACGCCGGCACGCTCGAAATCTCCCGCGGCGTGACCATCGGTTACTTCGCCCAGCATCAGCTGGAGTATCTGCGCGCCGATGAGAGCCCGCTGGCCCACCTGGCGCGGCTGGCACCCCGGCAGACCGAACAGGAGCTGCGCAACTTTCTCGGCGGCTTCGGTTTCCACGGCGACAAGGCGCTGGAGCCGGTGGGCCCCTTCTCGGGCGGCGAGAAGGCGCGCCTGGTGCTGGCGCTGCTGGTCTGGCAACGGCCCAATCTGCTGCTGCTCGACGAGCCCACCAACCACCTGGATCTGGAGATGCGCGAGGCGCTGACCCTGGCGCTGCAGGGCTTCGAGGGGGCCATGGTGGTGGTCTCCCACGATCGCCATCTGCTGCGCACCACCACCGACGATCTTTATCTGGTGCACGATGGCCGGGTCGAGCTGTTTGACGGCGATCTCGACGACTACCACAAGTGGCTGCTGGAGCAGGACCGCGCCGGCGCCGCTACCGAGGCGGCCGCGCCGGCGGCGGCCCATTCGGCCACGGCGCGCAAGGATCAGAAACGGCGCGAGGCCGAATTCCGCCAGCAGGTGCGCCCCCTCAAGCAGCAGCTGGAAAAACTGGAAAAACGCATGGCGCAGCTGCAGGGGCAGCTGGCGGAGATCGAGCAGCAACTGGCGGATCCGGCGCTCTATGGCGAGGCGGCCAAGGCCCGGCTCACCGCGCTGCTGGGGCGCCAGGGCCCCCTCAAGGCCGAGCTGGAGCAGACAGAGCTAGACTGGATGGAGAGCTCGGAACAACTTGAGTCCAGGGAGCGTGACTTTGCTGACGGCCAATGAATTCTGGCAGGTGAGCCAGGCCCTCTACCGGGCGCCGGGGGTGCAGGCTGCCTGCCTGCAGGCCCAGGAGCAGGCCGGTGCGGATGTGAATCTGCTGCTGTTGCTGGCGCTGCTGGAAGCCCGCAGCCGGCACGTCGAGCTGGCCCCGCTGCTGGCCGCATCGGCGAGCCTGGCCCCGCTGCTGCGGCCCTGGCGCGCCCTGCGCCGGGATCTGAAGCCGCGCCTGGATGCCGCGGATTATCAGGCGCTGCTGAACCATGAACTGGCGCTGGAGCGGCTGGCGCAGGCGCAGCTGCTGGCGGCGTTGCGCGTTGCCGACGGCATGCCCGGCGGGAGCGGCGTGACGCCCCTGGCACACTATCTCGATCACCTGGGGCTGGGTGCCTCGCCGCTGCGGGCACACCTGGCCGCGCTTGGCCCGCTGGCCCGCACCCTGGCACCCCATCACGGCAAGGAGCCCTCATGCTGAGCTATCGCCACGCCTTTCACGCCGGCAACCATGCCGATGTCCTCAAACATGCCATCCAGGCGCTGCTGCTGCGGCAACTGAAGGGCAAGGACAAACCCTTTTGTTATCTCGACACCCACGCCGGTGGTGGTTGTTATGATCTGATCGGCGACTGGGCGCAGAAACGGGCCGAATTTCTGGAGGGCATCGCCCGGCTGTGGCCCGAGCGGGAACGCTGGCCCGAGCTGGCAGATTACCTGGCATGCCTCGGCGCTCTCAACGAGGGCGAGAGCCTGCGCTTCTACCCCGGCTCGCCGGAGCTGGCGCGCCATCTGCTGCGTGAGCAGGATCGGCTGTTGCTGCTGGAGCTGCACAACCAGGAGATCGACATCCTGCGTCGTCACATGGGGGCGGACTCCCGGGTGGCCATCCATCACCGGGATGGCTTCGAGGGGCTGCTGGCCCTGCTGCCGCCGACCCCGCGGCGGGGCCTGGTGCTGATGGATCCTCCCTACGAGCTGAAGGAGGATTACGGCCGGGTGGTGCAGACGCTGGTCAAGGCGATGCAACGCTGGGCAACCGGCATCTACGCGCTCTGGTACCCGCTGCTGGGTAAGCAGGCCGATCGCAGCCATGACATGCTGGCGGCCATCCGGGATGCCGGTTTCCCCTCGGTGCTGGTGGCCGAGCTGGCGGTGAGCGCCCAGCCGGAGGAGTGGGGCATGTACGGCTCGGGCATGCTGATCCTCAATCCGCCCTGGCAACTGGATCAGCAGCTGAACAGCCTGCTGCCGCGCCTGTGCGCGCATCTGGGACAGGGGGAGGGCGCCAGCTGGCGGGTGGAGTGGCTGGCCAGGCCGCAATAGCGCCCGGTCGGGCCGGGAGACTTCACTTCGGCAGGCCGGGCTCGCTCGTCAGGGCGGCATAACAGCACCAGCGGATGGCCCTGTTGTCGTTGCTCTGCTGCCAGTATGCGCCGGCCGGGCGCAGCCCCGCCTTTTCCAGCACCCGGCCCGAGGCGGGGTTGTCCGCGTCATGCCGGGCGCGGATGCAGCGCAGTCCCAGGGTGCAGAGTCCGAAGCGGGTCATCGCCGTGGCCGCCTCGCTCATGTAGCCCTGTTGCCAGTAGGCCTCGCCCAGCCAGTAGCCGAGTGCGGCCTCGTCGGCGACGATCTCCAGACCGATGACTCCCAGCAGCGCCCCCGAATCGCGTAGCGTGATGGCCTGGTGCAGGGCCTGGCGCCGCTGCCAGTGGCGGGCCTGGCGTGCAATCCAGCGCACCATCTGCCGGGGGCTGGCGGGCACGGTCCCGAGCAGCCCCCGGGTCACGGCGGGAGCGGCGAGCAGGTGCAGGAGGCGCCCGGCATCGTCCGGCCGCAGGGGGCGCAGCTGCAGGCGTTCGGTGTTGAGCAGGGGGGGAGGCATGGCATGCGCCGGGCAAGATGCAGACATGACTGCCATGGTGGCAGGCCCGGGCACGTCGTGCAACCGCCGGCCCGGGCGCCGGGGACGCGCCTTTGCTATTTTCAGGAGTGACCACAAAGGTTGTCCGCGCCCCGGCGGCGCCTCCATGGCGCGGGGCGCTGGCATTCGAGGGCGGCGTTTGTGAAGATGGCCCGGATACCGGGAGCGTGGCTCCCGATGTATGGAAAGAGACACACCCTGGTGTGATGAGATTCAATGGCGGCCATTCAGGCCGCCGGTCTGAAGGATGCGTACCTATCATGTCGGAGCCAGATGCCGAAAGCCCCAACCTGAGCGAGCAACTCTTCTGCCGGGTGCGGCAAATCGAGGAGACCTCCATGATCTCCAATTCCGCCCCCCTGCCGCCCCAGCAGACGCCTTGCGAGCAGCTGCTTATCGAGGGGCTCTGCTCCAGCGCCTGGTACCGGCTGCTGCGGCGGGCCTACTGGGTCTGGCAGGGAGCCGATCCCATCGAGGTGGAAGAGATCCTCGCCCGTATTGCCAGCTCCAATGCACCGCGGACCCACGACCGCCTGCTGGATACGGTGCAGGGCTATGTGCCCGGTAACTGGGTCTATGAGTGGAGCCAGATTGCCGGCCGCTATCAGCAGCTGGGCAAGCGGCTGGAAGAGGTGGGCGAGCCGGCCGGGGCCCGGGCCGCCTACCTGAAGGCGGTGCGTTACTACTCCATCGCCAGCTATCCCCATCTCAAGGGCGACGAACTGGCCGAGCAGGCACAGGTACTGGCCAATCAGGTCTATCGGGTGGCCGGTCGCCTGTTGCCGGTGCCGCTCAAGGAGCTGTGCGTGCCGTTTCGTGGCAAGGAGATCAAGGGCTATCTGCACCTGCCCCGGGATGACCAGCCGGTACCGCTGGTGATGGTCAGCGGCAGCATCGACAGCCTGCAGCTCGATTTCTACCGTTTCTATGAGCAGTACCTGGCCCCCAATGGCATCGGCATGCTGTCGCTGGATATTCCCGGCATCGGCTATGCGAGCCAGTGGCCGCTGGTACAGGACACCAGCCGTCTGCACCAGGCGGTGCTGCATCATCTGAAGGAGGTGCCCTGGGTGGATGAGCAGCGCATCGGCATGGTGGGGCTGCGCCTGGCGGGTAATGTCGCCGCCAGATTGGCCTACCTGGAGCCGTTGCGCCTCAAGGTGGCGGTGTGCATCGGCCCCGGTCTCAACCAGTATTTCACCGAGCCGGCGCTGTTCATGCAGTCGCCGCCCATGATGCGTGCCAGCCTGGCCAACCGCCTGGGGCGTGATGCCGCCGACTGGGAGAGCCTGCAGACCGAGTGCCAGATCTTTTCCCTCAAGCGTCAGGGACTGGTGGGGATGAGCAAGACCCGGGTGCCGATCTTGAGCATCGGTCACAAGGGGGATTTCATCTGTCCGGAGTCGGATATCCGTACCCTGGCCTCTTCCAGCCATTACGGCAAGGCGCTGGTGATGGACAGGGAGCCGGTGACCCAGCTGTTCGAGACGGCTTTACGTGAAACTTGTGACTGGCTGAAACTTCATTTCAACATTTAGTCGTTAGACTGGGCAGACCAAGCAGTTTCACAGCTACCGTCAAGGAGGCGTCATGCCCGAACAAGTGCTCAGTTGCCGTCGATTCACCAAGTCGTTTCTCATGCTGGGGCCCTATCTGCGCCTCGATCAGAGCGACGGGAGCCGTTATTTTTTCGATTGTCTCTCCGTGTGCGTCAACCTCAAGGTGGAGGCGGAACAGCGGGAATTCTGGGGCTGGTGGTTGACGCTGGTGCCGAGCGACAGCGGCTTCAGCTACGAGACCGGTGTCGGCCTCTTTTCCCATGATGGCATCTGGCAGAGTGTTGAACCGGCCCCCGCCGTGCTGACCGAAGTGGAGCGGACACGCCAGCATTTCATGGCCGCGCTGGAAAAATTGCTGCAGCAGTGGGAGCTGGCGCTGCATCCCCGCCAGAACGGCCGGGTGGTGCATCTGACCGAGGCCTGAGTCCGCGCGGCGGCGGCCGCGCACGTTGTTTACCGCCGCCGGCCTCGTAGCCGGCCGTTTGCCCTGTCCGCGGCCAAATCCCGTTGCAGCGGGCCAGCGGCCTCGGTATAAAGAGGCACACTTCAAGTCCACGGTAGCTCTGATGGAAAACAAGACCATAGTCGTGAAGCTGGGAACCAGCATTTTGACAGGCGGCACCCAGCGCCTGGATCGGGCCCATATGGTGGAGCTGGTGCGCCAGTGTGCCGCCCTGCAGCGCAATGGCCATAGGGTGGTGGTGGTGACCTCCGGGGCCATTGCCGCCGGCCGCGAGCTGCTGGGGCACCCGAGCCTGGCGCCGACCATGCCCAACAAGCAGATGCTGGCCGCCGTGGGACAGAGCCACCTCATCCAGATCTGGCAGAGCCTGTTCGCCATCTATGGCCTGCATGTGGGACAGATGCTGCTGACCCGCGCCGATCTGGAGGATCGCGAGCGTTACCTGAATGCCCGCGACACCCTGAAGACCCTGCTGCAGCATCACATCATTCCCATCATCAACGAAAACGATGCGGTGGCCACCACCGAGATCAAGGTGGGCGATAACGACAACCTCTCCGCGCGGGCCGCCATACTGGCGGATGCGGATCTGCTGATATTGCTCACCGATCAGAAGGGGCTCTTTACCGCCGATCCGCGCACCAATCCGGATGCCCAGCTCATCGAGGAGGTGCAGACCATAGACGATACCCTGCGCAAACTGGCCGGTGACAGTGTCAGTGGTCTGGGTACCGGCGGCATGGCCACCAAGCTGCAGGCGGCGGATGTGGCGCGGCGGGCCGGCATCGAGGTGGTCATCGCCACCGGCCAGCTGCCCGAGGTGATAGGACGCCTGGCCCAGGGCGAGCGGGTCGGCACCCGTTTCCCGGCCATCGCCACGCCACTGGAGAGCCGCAAGAGCTGGATCCTCGCCGGCCCGCCTCCCCATGGCGAGATCCGTATCGACGCGGGCGCGGTGCAGGCCGTGCGCAGCACTGGCTCCAGCCTGTTGCCCAAGGGCATCCTCGACATACAGGGCGACTTCAGCCGCGGCGAGGCGGTGCGCATCATCACCCCGGAGGGGCGTGAGCTGGCACGCGGCATCAGCCGCTATTCGGCGGCCGACCTGGCCCGCATCAGCGGTGTGCATTCGGATGAGATCGAAGCCCGTTTGGGGTATGGTTATGGGCCGGTCGCCATTCATCGCGACGACATGGTTTTGCTGTAAGGAGAGTGTGCATGAGTTTACAAGCCATGGGCCAGGCGGCCCGGGCGGCGTCCTACGAGCTGGCGGTGGCGGCCACGGCGCTGAAGAACAAGGCCCTGCTGGCCATGGCCGACGAGCTGGAGCGCAACAGCGCCGCCATTCTGGCGGCCAATGGCCTGGACATCGCCGCCGGCCGTGATGCCGGCCTGTCCGAGGCGATGCTGGATCGCCTGCTGCTCAATGAAGCCCGCCTGGCCGGCATCGTCGCCGATGTGCGCAAGGTGGTGAGCCTGGACGATCCCGTGGGCAGCGAGCTGGATTGCCGGGTGCTGGAAAACGGCATGCGGCTCTCCCGCCGCCGGGTGCCCATCGGCGTCATCGGCGTCATCTACGAGGCGCGCCCCAATGTCACCATCGACATCGCCGCCCTCTGCCTCAAGACCGGCAATGCCAGCATTTTGCGCGGTGGCCGGGAGACCTTCCACTCCAACATGGCGCTGGTCAAGGTGATACAGGCGGCGCTGGCCCAAAGCGGCCTGCCTTCGGCGTCGGTGCAGTACATCGAGAGCCCGGATCGGGCCCTGGTGGGCGAGCTGCTGACCCTGGACAAGTATGTCGACATGATCATTCCCCGTGGCGGCGCCAATCTGCACCAGCGCTGCAAGGAGCAGAGCACCATACCGGTCATCATCGGTGGCTTCGGCGTCAGCCACCTGTTTGTCGATGCCAGTGCCGATCTGGCGCGCGGCCTGGATGTCATCGACAACGCCAAGGTGCAGCGCCCCTCCGCCTGCAACGCCCTGGACACGTTGCTGGTGCACGAGCAGGTGGCGGACGAGTTCCTGCCGCAGCTGGCGGCGCGCATGCGTGAGCGCGGCGTCAGCCTGGTGGCCGAACCCCGCGCCCATGCGCTGCTCGAGCAGGCCGGTGCGGCGTCGTTGCGGCCGGCCGGTGACGAGGATTTCGATACCGAGTGGCTGAGCCTGACCCTGGGGGTGAAGCTGGTGCCCGACGTGCAGGCGGCGCTGGCGCACCTGCGCGAGCACAATGCCTGTCACTCCGATGCCATCCTCACCAACGATCTGGCCAATGCCGAGGCCTTCGTCAATGGTGCCGGCTCGGCGGCGGTGTACGTGAATGCCTCCACCCGCTTCACCGATGGCGCTCAGTTTGGCCTCGGCGCCGAGGTGGCGGTCTCCACCCAGAAGCTGCACGCCCGGGGGCCCATGGGGCTCACCGAGCTGACCAGCTACAAGTGGGTGGGGCAGGCGGACTACCTGAGCCGTTCCTGAATTCGCCTGCGGGCTGACACGCTCAATGCGCCGCGGCCGCCCCTCTTCAGGGCGGCC
>JBFHKO010000033.1:0-15698 GCA_041595355.1 Aeromonadaceae bacterium | reverse complement strand
CAGCAGGCTGCCCTGCTGCTTGCACCAGAGCTTGAGATCGGTGGCCACCTGATCGTTGCGCGAACGGCCGGTGTGCAGCTTCTTGCCCAGATCGCCGACCCGCTCGATGAGCTTGCCTTCCACCCAGGAGTGGATGTCCTCAGCATCGGAAGCCAGGATCTGCTCGGGATCGGCCAGCACCTCCTCCTTCAACGCCAGCAGTGCCTGCTCGAGCGCCAGCTGCTCGTCGGCGGTCAGCACGCCGACATTGACCAGCGCCCGCGACCAGGCGATGGAGCCGACGATGTCCTGCTCCGCCAGCCGGTAATCGAACCGCAGTGAATCATTGAATTGCTTGAACCGGGTATCGGCTGCCTGACTGAAACGTCCGCCCCAAAGCGCCATGGTCTGCTCTCCTTATTTCTTGCTCTGTGCCTGCAGGGCCCGGATGCGGCTTGCCAGGGTGTAGAGACGACTGAAGCCTTCGGCATCGCCCTGGTTATAGACCTCATCGGCACCGAAGGTGGCAAAATCTTCCGAGTAGAGGCTGTTGTCGGAGCGCTTGCGCACCGGCGTGACCATGCCCTTGTACATCTTCAGCACCACCTCGCCGTTGACATCCTCGGCGATGGCGTCGGCAGAGGCGACAATCGCCTTGCACAGCGGCGTGAACCAGCGGCCGTCGTAGACCAGATGGGAGAACTCGGCCCCCAGCTTCTCGCGCCAGGCGCGGGTGGTCTTGTCCAGCACCAGCTCTTCCACGGCGCGCAGGGCGGCCATCATGACGGTGCCGCCGGGGGTCTCGTAGCAACCGCGGGACTTCATGCCCACCAGGCGGTTCTCGGTGATGTCGATGCGGCCGACGCCGTGCTTGGCGGCGCGCTCGTTCAGAGCCATCAGTACCTGATAGGGAGAGAGCGGCTGGTCATCGACCGCCACCACATTGCCTTGGCTGATGGTCAGCTTGACGTATTCGGCCTGATCCGGCGCCTGCTCCGGGGAGACGGTCCACTGCCAGACCAGCTCGGAGGCCTCGTTCCAGGTGCTCTCCAGCTCGCCACCTTCGGTGGAGATATGCCAGGCGTTGGCGTCGCGGCTGTAGATCTTGGTCAGCGAAGCCTTGCAGGGAATGTTGCGCTCGGCCAGGTAGTTGAGCAGCTCTTCACGGGAGCGCATGCTCCAGATGCGCCAGGGAGCGATCACCTTCAGCTGCGGCGCCAGGGCGGCGACGGCGCCTTCGAAACGCACCTGGTCGTGGCCCTTGCCGGTGCAGCCGTGGGCGAGGGCATCGGCGCCTTCGGCCATGGCCACCTCCACCATCGCCTTGGCAATCACGGGCCGGGCCATGGAGGTGCCCAGCAGGTAGGTGCCTTCGTAGATGGCGCCGGTCTTCAGGGTCGGGTAGACGTAATCGGAGACGAACTCGTCCTTCAGATCCATGACGATGCACTTGGAAGCGCCGGATGCCAGGGCCTTCTCTTCAACGCCTTCCAGGTCATCGGCGCCCTGCCCCACATCGGCCACGAAGGCGATGACTTCACAGTTATAGTTTTCCTTCAGCCAGGGCACGATGGCCGAGGTGTCCAGACCGCCGGAGTAAGCCAGTACGACCTTGTTGATGCCTTCCATTAGTTGTCTCCTTGGTTGATCAGTGTATGCAGGATGGCGTTCTGTATGTGCATGCGGTTTTCCGCCTCATCCAGGATGAGGGAAGCCGGACCATCCATGACCTGCGACGTGATTTCCAGCTCCCGGTGGGCCGGCTGGCAATGCAGCACATGGCGGATACCGGTGTTGTCGAGCAGGGCCTGGTTGATCTGGTAGGGCATGAACTTGTCTTTTACCGCCTCCATGGGGGTGTTGTCACCCATGGAGACCCAGGTATCGGTATAGGCCACGTCAAAGCCGCGGATATCCTCGACCCGGTCGGTCACGGTCAGCCGGGCGCCACTCTTGGCCGCCAGGGCCGCCGCCTCGTTGAAAATCTGGGCATCGGGGCCATTGCCCCTGGGGGCCACTATGGTTACATCGGTACCCAGTATGGCACCGGTGAGCAGCAGCGAGTGGGCCACGTTGTTGCCATCACCCAGGTAGGCCAGCTTGACCTTGGCCAGATCGTCGTAATGTTCGGCGATGGTCATGAAGTCGGCCAGCGCCTGGCAGGGATGGTACAGGTTGCACAGGGAATTGACGACCGGCACGCTGGCATGCTCGCGCAGCTGCACCAGGGTCTGGTGATCGAACACCCGCGCCACTATGCCCTCGCACCAGCGTGACAGGTTGGCGGCAAAGTCCTTCACCGATTCCCGCTTGCCGATGGCGCCGTTTTGCTGATCCAGATAGACGGCATGGCCACCGAGACGATGGATCCCGATGTCAAAGGTCACCCGTGTACGCAGGGACGGCTTCTCGAACAGGGTAACGATGCTCTTGCCGGCCAGGCTGTGGCGAAATGCCTCCGGTTTAGCCTTGATGTCGCGCCCCAGGGCGATGAGCCCCTCCAGTTCGCTTTTGTTGAATTCCGTGGTCGTTAACAGGTGACGCATGCCCTCTCTCCTATCGTTATTGTCTTAGGCCAAAACCCGGGTGCCGACGGCCCCCCCGCTGAGCAGCGCGAGCAGCTGCTCGGGGTAGCGCCAGCTGGCGACGGCTATCGGTTTTTGCAGTATCTGGGCCGCGTGCAGTGCCGCCTTGACCTTGACCTCCATGCCACCGGAGATCACGCCGCTGGCGATGAGCTCCTGGGCCAGGGCCGCATTCATTTCGGGGATCAGCTTGCCCTCGCCATCCAGGATGCCGCTGACATCGGAGAGCATGACCAGATCCGCGCCCAGCACCTCGGCGATGGCGGTGGCGGCCTGGTCGGCGTTGACATTCATCAGTTCACCCTTGGCACTGATGCCGATGGAGCTGATGACCGGCAGCAGCCCCATGTCCAGCACCGCCTGCAGCAGGCGGCCGTCGCCCGGCTCACAGGCACCGACGGCGCCCAGATCCGGATCCAGCTGCGTGACCTTGCACAGGCCGCCATCGGCCAGGCAGAAGCCCACCGGCTGCAGATCGTGCTGGATGGCCTTGGCCATCATCTGCTTGTTGGCGGTCCCGGCCAGGGCGCCGGTGATGAGGGGGATATGCTCGAACGGGGTGACCCGCAGGCCATTTTTCTTGGCGCTGTGCAGGCCCAGCCCCTTCAGCAGATCATCCACCAGGCAGCCGCCGCCATGCACCAGCACCAGCGGCCGCTGCTGTTGGGTCAGGAACAGCTGCAGGCCGTCGAACAGCGCGGTCAGCGCCTCATCGCTTTCCAGCAAGGTACCGCCCAGTTTGACGATCAGGGTATTGTTAGCCATGAATTTTAACTCTCCGTCAGACCAAGCCGCTGGTCTGTTCAAAACCGTAACGAATGTTGATGCACTGCATGGCCTGGGAGGAGGCCCCCTTGAGCAGGTTGTCGATGGCCGAGACCACGATGAGCTGCCCATCCTGTACCTGCCAGTGCAGATCGCAGAACGGCCGGTTGGCCACGCCACGGATGGAGGGCCACTGGGCGCTCAAGCGTACCAGGGGCTGCTCGGCATAGACGGCCGCGTAGGCGGCATCGACCTGCTCGGCGGTGACACCTTCGGCCAGCTGCACGTAGATGGTCGCCAGTATGCCGCGCACGAAGTTGCCCAAGTGCGGCTGGAAGAGCACCTTGCCGCCCAGGTGGTGGCTGATCTCCGGCTGATGGCGGTGATTGAACACCCCATAAGGGCTGAGGCTCACCTCGCAGAAGCTGGTGCCGACGGCGGCCTTGCGGCCGGCCCCGGAGACGCCCGACACCGCACTGATGATGGGGGTGCTGCCGGCCTGGATGAGGCCCGCCGCCATCAGCGGCTTGAGCGCCAGCAGCGAGGCAGTGGGGTAGCAGCCGGCCACGGCCACCAGGTCGGCCTTGGCAATGGCGGCGGCATTCCACTCCGCCAGGCCGTAGACCGCCTTCTGCAACCACTCCGGCTCCTCGTGGGTGAAGCCGTAGTACTGGTCATAGAAGCCCTCCTGCTGAACGCGGAAGGCTCCGGAGAGGTCGAACACCTTGATGCCGGCCGCCAGGAACTGGGGCGCCAGCTTCATGCTGACCTCATGGGCGGTGGCCAGGCACACCAGATCGGCGCCATTCATCGCCTCGGCCATGCCGGTTTCATCCAGCGGGCGCACCGGCAGATCGACCAGGCCCAGGAACTGGGGATGCAGGGCCGAGAAGGGCTTGTTGGCATCCTGGCTGCCCGCCGAGACGTACAGGCCTTTGAGTTCGAGATGAGGATGCCCCTGAACCAGAGCGGCCAGTTCGGCGCCGGCGTAACCGCTGGCTCCAATGATGACAACTTTAAGCATGCAACAGGTCCTATGATCGGTAGTAAAGAGAGCTAGTGTATATCAGGATAGATGGGTGGGGCTCCCCCGCCGTTCACACGGCAGGGTACAAGCAGGGATTCGTGTCGAAAAGGAAAGGAAGTGACAGAACGACAGCATTGCCTTACAACTAACCCGCGCCCCTATCTCGATGGGCTCAACCAATATATTTATGCAATGAATTTGCATTTCTATTATTTATCAGATTAGCATGTGGGGTGCAAGGAGGATGTATGGCAAATCTTGAGTTTTTTCAGATGTACCGGGATATCATCGCCATCCCGTCCATCAGCAGCACCGATCCCCACTGGGACCAGAGCAATGGCCCCGTCATCCAGCTGCTGGCCGACTGGTTCACGCAACTGGGCATGCGTACCGAGATCACGCCCGTCCCCGGGCTACCGGGCAAATTCAACCTGATCGCCTCCAGCGGCGAGGGCCCCGGCGGCCTGTTGCTGGCGGGACACACGGATACGGTGCCCTATGATGCCGGCCGCTGGACCAAGGATCCCTTCAAGGCGACCCTGGAGGGCGATCGCCTCTATGGCCTCGGCACCATCGACATGAAGGGCTTCTTTGCCTTTATTGTCGAGGCGCTGAAGGAGATCGATCTCAAGACCCTCAAGCAGCCGCTGCGCATCCTGGCCACCGCCGACGAAGAGACCACCATGGCCGGTGCCCGGGCCATTGCCACCGCTCAGGCCATCCGTCCCGACTACGCGGTCATCGGCGAGCCCACCGGCCTCACCCCCGTGGTCATGCACAAGGGACACATGTCGGAGTCGATACGGGTCACCGGCCGCAGTGGTCACAGCTCGGATCCGGCCAATGGCGTCAACGCCATCGAGATCATGCACCAGGTACTGGGGCGCCTGCTGGCGCTGCAGCAGGAACTGAAAGAGAAATACCGCGACGGCCACTTCCATGTGCCCCAGCCCACCCTCAACTTCGGTGCCATCCACGGCGGCGACAGTCCGAACCGCATCTGCGGCTGCTGCGAGCTGCACCTGGACATGCGCCCCATTCCCGGTGTCACCCCCGAGGAGCTGATGGCCGATCTGCAGCGCCATCTGCATGGCATCGAACAGGGGCATCCCGGCTGCCTGACCATCACCCACCTGCACGATCCGATCCCGCCCTACGCCTGCCGCCAGGAATCGCCCCTCATCGGCGAGGCGGAACAGGCCACCGGCCTGCCGGCGACCGCGGTCAACTACTGCACCGAGGCGCCCTTCATCCAGCAGCTGGGCTGCGACACCCTGGTGCTGGGTCCGGGCCACATCGCCCAGGCTCACCAGCCGGATGAATACCTGGACTTGTCGTTCGTGACCCCGACCCGCGAAGTATTGCAACACTTGATCCGCCGTTTCTGCCTGTGAATCAGACCAACAAAAAAACGCATAAATCTGCAGTTTCTACGGGTTCACTATTTGACCTTGCTAAGGGTATGCAGCTAGATTGTGTAGCCTTATGCGCGAGGGGCATTTGCAGCAGGACCTCACACTCCCCAGAGAAGGACGTAATATGAATGACATGTACGCGGCGCTCCGCGGCAACGTTGGCCTGCTTGGCCAACTGCTCGGCAAGAGCATCAAGGACCACTTGGGCGAGGAGTTTCTCGACAAGATCGAGACCATTCGCCAGCTGGCGAAATCCTCGCGCCAGGGCAATGAAGAGGATCGCCAGCGCCTTCTCGATACCCTGCACAACCTGAGCGATCATGAGCTGCTGCCGGTGACCCGGGCCTTCAGCCAGTTTCTGAACCTCGCCAACGTGGCCGAACAGTTCCACACCATCTCCCGCCACGGCGAGGACTACCTGAGCGCCGATGCACTGGACAAGCTGTTCGAGAAGCTGAAAGCCGCCCAGCTGTCCGATGACGCCATCCTGGACGCCGTGGCCGCTCTGGACATCGAGCTGGTGCTCACCGCCCACCCCACCGAGGTGACCCGCCGCACCCTGATCCACAAGCATGTGCAGCTGAACGACTGCCTGGAACAGCTGGAGCTGCAGGATCTGAACCAGCGGGAGCGCGACTTCCTGCTCGGGCGCATCGAACAGCTCATCAACCAGGCCTGGCACACCAACGAGATCCGCCAGCAGCGCCCGACCCCGGTCGACGAGGCCAAGTGGGGCTTTGCCATGATCGAGAAAAATCTGTGGCCGGCCGTACCCGAATTCATGCGTCAGCTCGACGCGCGGCTGCAGGAAAACTTCGGCCTGCGCCTGCCGCTTGATGCCGCCCCGGTGCGCTTCGCCTCCTGGATGGGCGGCGACCGCGATGGCAACCCCTTCGTCACCGCCACCGTGACCCGTGAAGTGCTGATGCTCTCCCGCTGGGTAGCCGTCAACCTGTTCCTGAAAGACATCCAGGAACTGGTCTCCGAACTCTCCATGATCGACTGCAACGAGCGCCTGCGCGAGCGGGTCGGCGAAGGCAACGAGCCCTACCGGGTGCTGCTGCGCGAGCTGCGCGATGCCCTGAAGGAGACGCTGCAGAACCTGAGCGCGCGCCTGCAGGGGCAGTACACCGATGCCCGCGATCTGGTCACCCGCACCGAACAGCTGCGCGAGCCGCTGGAGCTGTGCTACCACTCGCTGCACGAAGGCGGCATGAGCATCATCGCCGACGGCCTGCTGCTGGACGTGCTGCGCAAGCTCTCCTGCTTCGGCATCCACCTGATGAAGCTGGACATCCGCCAGGACGGCGAGCGTCACGGTCAGGTGCTCTCCGAGCTGACCCAGTTCATCGGCCTGGGCGACTACGCCGAGTGGGATGAGGAGGCCAAGCAGAGCTTCCTGCTGCGCGAGCTGGACTCCAAGCGGCCGCTGCTGCCCCGCGTCTGGCAACCGAGCGCCGACTCCCAGGAGGTGATCGACACCTGCCGGGTGATCGCCGAAACCGAACCCAGCGCCTTCGGCATCTACATCATCTCCATGGCCCGTCAGCCCTCCGACGTGCTGGCGGTGCAGTTGCTGCTGAAGGAGTGCGGCTGCAGCTTCCGCATGCCGGTGGCGCCGCTGTTCGAAACCCACAACGATCTGCAGAATGCCGAAGCCGTACTCAACCGCCTGCTGTCGGTGGACTGGTACCGTGACTACATCCAGGGCCAGCAGTACGTGATGATAGGCTACTCCGACTCCGCCAAGGATGCCGGCATGATCGCGGCCAACTGGGCCCAGTACCGCGCCATGGAAGCCCTGGTCTCCGTCGCCGAGCGCGAGGGGATCAAGCTGAACCTGTTCCACGGCCGCGGCGGCACCGTGGGTCGCGGCGGCGGTCCGGCTCACCAAGCGATACTGTCGCAACCGCCGGGATCCCTGAAGGGCGGCTTCCGCGTCACCGAGCAGGGCGAGATGATCCGCTTCAAGTTCGGTCTGCCCAAGGTGGCCATCAACAGCCTGAAGATGTACACCAGCGCCGTGCTGGAAGCCAACCTGCTGCCACCGCCGAAGCCGAAGCCGGAGTGGTGCCAGGTGATGGACCAGCTGGCCGATGTCTCCTGCGCCCACTACCGCAGCATCATCCGTGGCGAGCCGGACTTTGTGCCCTACTTCCGTGCCGCCACGCCCGAGATGGAGCTGGGCAAGCTGCCGCTCGGCTCCCGCCCCTCCAAGCGCAAGCCCAATGGCGGCGTGGAATCCCTGCGTGCCATCCCCTGGATCTTCGCCTGGACCCAGAACCGCCTGATGCTGCCCTCTTGGCTGGGTACCGGCGTGGCGCTGCGCCAGGCCATCCAGGACGGCAAGGAGGCACTGCTGACCGAAATGAGCAGCCAGTGGCCCTTCTTCCGCACCCGCCTGAACATGCTGGAGATGGTATTCCTGAAGGCCGACCTCGGGCTGGCCGAATACTACGATCGCCGTCTGGTTCCCGAGTCCCTCTGGGGGCTGGGCGAGCGGCTGCGCGGCGAGCTCCAGGAGTCCATCGATGTGGTGCTGAGCCTGCGTCCCGAGAAGGGTGACCTGCTGAGCGACCAGCCCTGGATCAAGGAGTCCATCAAGCTGCGCAACCCCTACACGGATCCGCTCAACGTGCTGCAGGTGGAGCTGCTCAACCGCTCCCGCACCTCGCCCGAGGAGCTGCATCCCGAGATAGACCAGGCCCTGATGGTCACCATCGCCGGCGTCGCCGCCGGCATGCGCAACACGGGTTGATGCAACAACGACGAGGCCGGGGCAACCCGGCCTTGTCATTTCCGGGCCCGACGCGGTCGCCACATCAAAGGAGGATCCCATGACGCCGGCCATTCGCATGCTAAGACACCTGGGTGTCACCTTTACCCTGCACGACTATCCCTGTCACGTCAGCCAGGATTTCGGCCTGCATGCGGCAGAACAGCTGCAGGCCAGTCCGCAGAGCGTCTACAAGACCCTGCTGGTACGCCACGAGGGCGGCGCGGCCGTGGCCCTGGTGCCGGTCAGCCGGCAGCTGAGCCTCAAGGGACTGGCCCGGGCGCTGGGAACGAAGAAGGTGGAGATGATGGCGCCGGCCGAGGCAGAGAAGCTGACCGGCTACAAGGTGGGAGGTATCAGCCCCTTTGCCCAGAAGCGCATGCTGCCAACCGTGCTGGACAGCGCGGCACTGCAGCAGACGCGGATTCTGGTCAGTGGTGGCAAACGCGGCCTCTCCATCGGCATCCATCCCGAGGCGCTGCTGGCCCTGCTGAAGGGCTGCACGGCCCCCATAGGCGAATAGCCCGAGCCGGGCCCATCGGCGTTGCCCGGCTCAGGTGCAAGAAGACGCTATCAGGTGGCCCCGGCCGCCTGCTCGAAGGCCTGGGCCAGATCGGCGATCAGATCTTCGGCCTGCTCGATACCGATGGACAGACGCAGCAGCTGATCCGAGATGCCCGCCAGCCGGCGCGCCTCGGGATCCATGCCCGCATGGGTCATGCTGGCCGGATGCGCCACCAGACTCTCCACCCCACCCAGGGATTCCGCTAGGCAGAACAGCTCCAGGCTGGCGAGGAAGCGCTTCAGCTGCGGCTCGCTGAAGTTGACCTCGAAGCTCAGCATGGCGCCGAAGCCCTGCTGCTGACGCACGGCAATGGCATGCCCCGGATGTTCCGGCAGGCTGGGATGATAGATATGGCTGACGGCGGCTTGCTGCTGCAGGAAGGCGAGCACGGCTGCAGCGTTCTCCAGATGGGTGCGCATGCGCGGCGCCAGGGTGCGCAGGCCACGCAGGGTCAGGTAGGCGTCGAAGGCGCCGCCGGTATGCCCCAGGCAGTTGCCCCACCAGGCCAGCTGCTCGTGCAGCTCGGCGCTCTTGGCCACCACCACACCGCCCACCACATCGGAATGACCGTTGAGGTACTTGGTGGTGGAGTGCACCACCATGTCCGCCCCCAGCGCCAGCGGCTGTTGCAGCAGCGGCGTCAGGAAGGTGTTGTCCACCGCCACCAGGGCGCCAACCGCCTGGGACTGGCGACAGATGGCGGCCACGTCCACCACCCGCAGCAGCGGATTGGAGGGGGTCTCGATCCAGACCAGTCTGGGCCGCTGGGCCAGCGCCGCCGCCAGCGCCTCGGGGTCGCCCTGATCGACAAACAGCACCTGGTAGCTGCCGCGTGCCGCCACGTGCTGGAACAGCCGGTAGGTGCCGCCGTAGCAGTCATGGGGCGCCACCAGCAGATCGTCGGCCTTGAGCAGGGCGGTGACCAGGTTGATGGCCCCCATGCCGGTACCGGTCACCACGGCGCCGGCGCCGCCCTCCAGCGCCGCCAGCGCCTGGGCCAGGGTATCCCGGGTCGGGTTGCCCGAGCGGCTGTAGTCGAATTGCCGCTTTTCACCGAAGCCGGCAAAGGTATAGTTGGTGGACAGGTAGATGGGCGGCACCACGGAGCCGAATTGGGTATCGCTGGCGATGCCGGCCTTGACGGCCAGGGTCTCGCGTCGGTAGTCAGCCATGATTCTCCCTTGATGCTGCTGAATGACTGGAATTGCCTTGACGGCACACCTTACTCCAGGGCAAAAGAGCCGTCAACACAGCTAGACGTCTGCATGGCTTTGCCGTTGGATTGCCATGATAAAGCATAAGGGTTACTATCTGGCGCAGACTGACAAGGGAGACGGTGCAGCAATGAAAACGGAGTGGAATGGCGACTATATCAGCCCTTATGCCGAGCACGGCAAGAAGAGCGAGCAGGTCAAGAAGATCACCGTATCAATTCCACTGAAAGTCCTGAAGATACTGACGGACGAGCGCACACGCCGCCAGGTGAACAACCTGCGCCATGCCACCAACAGCGAACTGCTGTGCGAAGCCTTCCTGCACGCCTTCACCGGCCAGCCGCTGCCGGCCGACACCGATCTGCAGAAGGACCAGCCGGATGATATTCCCAGCCTGGTGCGCGAGATCATGGAAGCCATGGGTAAACCCATCGAAAAATACGACGAGTAACCCGCCTCAGGGCCGGCCCGTCGCCTCCTGCTCGAGGTGGCGCAACGCCAGCAGCAGCGCACTCAGGCTGCGGGCCTCGCTGAAATCGGGCCGCTCCAGCAGGGAGCCCACCTCGGCCAGCGGCCAGGTGACCAGCTCCAGCGGCTCGGGCTCATCCCCCTGCCGCGGATCCGGGTAGAGATCCCGTGCCAGCAGGATATCCATGCGGCTGGCGAAATAGCCCGGCGCCAGGCTCACCTGCTTCAGGTGCAGCAATTCCCGGGCCGCCAGCCCGGTCTCCTCCATCAGCTCGCGGTTGCCCGCCTGCCAGCAATCCTCACCCGGATCAATGATGCCCTTGGGAAAACCCAGCTCGTAGCTGTGGGTGCCGGCGGCATATTCGCGCACCAGCAGCAGGGTGTGCTCATCCAGCAGCGGCACCAGCATGACGGCGCCACGCAGCCCTCCCTGCATGCGCTCGTAGATCCGCTCCTCGCCGTTGGCGAAGCGCAGATGCACCGACTCCACCTTGAACAGACGGCTCTCGGCCACCAGCTCGCGTTTTAGGATCTCCGGTTTGGCTTTGTCCTGCCCCATGACCTTTTTCGGCTATACTCGCCGCCTCCGCTGCCCTGAATGGGCCCAGTTAAGCAAACTTGTGCAAGGAATACCATGTTAGCCTGGGATGACATCGATACGGTGCTGCTGGACATGGACGGCACCCTGCTGGATCTGCACTTCGATAACCACTTCTGGTTGCAGCGGGTGCCCGAACGCTACGCCGCCCTGCAGGGGCTGTCGCTGGCCCAGGCCCGCGCCCGGCTGGATGCCGACTATGCCGATGTCGCCGGCACCTTGAACTGGTACTGCCTGGATTACTGGCAAGCCCGCCTGGGGCTGGATATTCGGGCCCTCAAGCAGGAGCTGAGCCACAAGATCCGCTGGCGCGCCGACAGCCGTGCCTTTCTGAGCGCCCTGCGCCACTCCGGACGGCGGCTCTACCTGTTCACCAATGCCCACCCGGACAGCCTGGCACTCAAGCTGCGGCATACGCCGCTGCACCACTATCTGGACGGCCTCATCTCCAGTCACGAACTGGGCCATCCCAAGGAGGCACAGGCCTGCTGGCAGGCCTTGCAGCAACGGCTGGGTTTCGCTCCGGAGCGAACCCTGTTTGTCGATGACTCGCCGCGCGTCCTCGAGGCCGCCGCCCGCTTCGGTATCCGCCATCGGCTCGGCATCAGCCATCCGGACAGTCAGGGCCCCGGCCAGCACCTCTGCGGTCTGCCCAGCGTCAACCACTTCGCCGCCCTGGGGCCGCCACTGCTGGCCACGCCCCGAAGCCAGGGACTAGAAGCGCCCCTGAAGAGTGAGCCGGATCTGGCCCTGGCTGTCCCGGGGGCCCAGCTGCCCCAGCAGCTGCGCCATCTGGGGTGACAGCTCGGCCCCCGGCTGCAGGCTGCCGCGAAAACGGTACTCGCCCCGGGGCTCCAGCTCGCCGCGCCCCTGCAGGCTGAGCTGGGTTGAGCGCTGCTGCACCTCGGCCACCAGCCGCCCCTGCAGGCAATCGAGCTGTGCCACCGGCTCCGCCAGTTGCAACTCACCCAGTGGCGTCCCCAGCATGGCCCGGGACCAGCGCAACTGCCCCGCCATGGCCAGGCAGCCCGCCGGCTCGAAGGCCGCCTCGGCGACTTGCAAGCGAACCTTGCCACTGACCGTGACGGGCCAGGGCTGGGGACGGGCCGCCAGCAGCGCCGCGGCCGGCGCCTGCAGATCCAGGGCGCGGATCTGCCAGTGACCGCGCCAGCTCAGTTGCGCCTCGCCGCTCAGACCGGCGGCATCGGCCAGGCTCAGCGCCAGCGTCGGCCGGCCCAGCAACAGCGGCCCCAGGTGCAGCCGCCAGCTCAGCGCCCGCACCTGCCACCCCCGCCAGCTCAGCGCTGCCGCCTGCCCCTGCCAGAGGGTACCGCTTACCCCGCTGAGGCTCAGTCCCGCCGGCAGTGGCAACCAGCCCAGCAGACGAGCCGCCGGCAACTCGGCCAACAGGAACGCCAGATAAAACCCCATGGCCAACAGCAGGCCCGCCACGCCACGCCTCATGCCCCGCGCCCCAACAGCAGACGCCGAACCCTGACCTGCCCCTGATAGGGCTCAAGCGCGGAGAGCTCCAGCTGCTGCGCCCGAATGCCAAACTCCTGCTCCAGGCGCTGCAGCCAGCCCAGCAACTGGTTGAAGTCAGCCTGGGTCATCTCCAGCTGCAATTGGGCGCCGCTGGGTTGCAGGCGGCTGATCTGCAACTGGAACTGCCTCGCCGTCTGGGCAACCACGGCGTCCAGCGGCGTGTTCTTGCCCTGGTGCCCACCCCGGCGCCCCTGCAAGCGCTGCAACGCTGGCTCCTGGGCCTGCATCCAGGCGAGGGTCTGCTGCTGGGTCGCCACCCGGCGCTCTGCCTGCTCCAGTCGCGCCGCAAAGGGCCGCCAGGCGCCCCAATAGAGTAGCGCCAGCAGCAAGACGCCGCCTGCCATGCCCAGCAAGCGCTGCTCGCGCTCGCTCAGACCCGCCCACCATGCGTTCATTGTTTGCTCCTTACCAGCAACGTGCCCTGCACCCGGGCTCCTTCACTGCGCATATCCCCCGGTTGTATCTCGAGCCCGGGGGGAGCCAGGGCACGGAAACGCTCGAAGGTCTGGAAGCTGTCCGCCGTCAGCGACAGCCGTAATTCCCCCTTCTGGCCATCGAAGCGCAGCTGCCGGGGCTGCAGTTCGGTCAGCGCCGCGAATGCCGGTGTCAGCGCCTGCAGCATGCCCAGCAGACTCTCCGCACCGCCACCGCCCTGCAAGGCCTGCAGCTGCTGACGCAGTTGGGCCCGCGGATTGATCACCCGGGTCTGACCGGGAACGAGGCGCTGATAGAGCTGCACCGTCTCGGCCCGCAGTCGCTGCTCGGTCTGCTGCAGCTGATACAACGCCAGTCCCCGGTTGGCCAGCACCAGCAGCAGGCAAACGCCGGCGGCCAGCATCGCCTTGCGCCAGGGGCGCAGCAGGCGCGCCCACTCGGGTTGCCGGCGGAAGGCCCCCTGCAGCAGATTGAAGCGCGTCTCGGTGGCGCCCTGGGCCAGCAGCTGCATGGCCAGCTCGGGAGGCTGAGCCAGCCAGTTCCCCGGCACGCCAGACGGCGGCGGACTGAAACTGGCGATGTCGGGTGCCGGTGCATAGCTGCCGAGCAGCGCGCCCAGCCAACTGACCTCGGCGACCAGGCCGGCGCTCGGCCCCTGGCGCAGCAGCCACTGTTCACCCAGCTGCACCGCGCTCCAGCCGCCCTCGGGTTGCAACGGCAAGGCCAGCACATCCGGCATCAGCTGCCTGGGCTTGAGACCCGCCTCGCTCAGCCAGTCGAGCCACTGCTGCAACCGTACCTTCTCCACCGCCGCCACCGACACGCTGGGGCCCTCGCGATTCAATAGCGCCAGGTGCAGTTGCTCCACATCCCCGGCCACCTGCTCTTCCAGCAGGAAGGGCAAGGCCTGCAGGCTGCGGCGACTGCCCCGCCCCGGCAGGGTCAGTGTTCGAAATACCAGCTCGGAGGCCGGCACCAGGACATACAGCGGTCGCCCACCGGCACGGGTCTGCAACTCGCCGAGCTGGGCGGCTCCCTCCAGGGTGCCGCTGGCGATGACACCCGCCTCGCTGCCTGACCAGACCAGCCAGGCGATGGGGGCGGATGCCTCCGCACCCAGTCGGATCACCAGATATTCGCTCACTCCAAGCCTCCATATTGACGGCGGATCACCCGCAGCTGGTTGTTGGTTTGCCGCTGGAACAGGCTGGTCAGACGAAACTGGCTCTGATCCAGTTGCACCGCCACCCGGCTCTCGAAATAGTGACTGTTCAGTACCAGCACGCTCTTGAGCTCCTTGCTCAGCACCTCGGCGCCATCCAGCGGCACCTGTACCAGGAGCTCATCCAGGCTGGACCATCCCTCCCGCGGGCGCGCCTCCAGCAGTGCCTGCGCCTGCTCGAGGCTCAGCACATCGAGAAACAGCGCCGCCAGCAGCGGTGCCCGCTCGGGGGCCAGGGTGTTGATATTGATCTGCAAGCGGGTCTCCGGCAGCGCACACAGCAGGGGGCGCACGCGGCGATAGAGGCGGACATCCAGCCCCGCCAGGGCCCGCACCTCGCTGACATCCAGCATGGCGCCGTTGGCCGGCAAGTAGGGCACCGTCAGCGCCTCGTAGTGGGCATCCTCGGCACCCAGGCTGGAGGCCAGCAGATTGTCGGCATCCACCCAGTCGCGCAGGGCCGCGCTGAGGCTGGCCGCGCGGAATTCGTCCACATCCAGATGCTGCAGCAACTGGCGGAAGACCGCCGCCGCATAGGGCTCGGCGCCCGCCCCCGAGTCAACCGCAGTGCCGCTGTTGATGGCATTGAGGTTGAAGCACGCCTGCGCATCCCGGATGCGCCCCGTCAGCTCACCGTCGCGCAGCGGAAAGCGTTGCCCTTCCGTGGCCCAATACTGGGCCAGGTGGGTCTTTTGCGGCTGATCGCGAATATCCTGGGCCAGCACCTTGCCGGCCAGCGCCTCGCCGCCCAGGGCATACCAGCGCCCCTCGTCCTGACGCACCAGATTGCGGGTGCGTTGCAGCTCCAGCTGCAGGCGGGCACTCATGCCGCTGGCCACCAGCAGCATCAGGCTCAGCAGCAGCAACACCACCAGCAGGGCCACCCCCTGCTGCCGCCTCATGAGGGCGCCTCCGTCGCCAGCAGGAACCGCCAGCGCAACTGGCCATAATCGTCCAGGGTCAGGGTCACCTCCACCCCGGCCGGCAGCTGCTCGGCATCCTCCCAGGCCGCCTGCCAGCCACGTTGACCAAAGAAGCGCAGCGTGAAACCGCGCACCCCGTCCAGCAGCGGCACCACCGTCGCCTCGGTGCCGATGGCCGGAT
>JBFHKO010000032.1:0-16949 GCA_041595355.1 Aeromonadaceae bacterium | reverse complement strand
CTGCCCGTTTCGACCTGACCGAAGACGCCAGCACTGAAACTGCCATGATTTTCGGTGAGCTGTATCGTCATAACAATGAATGGAAGTTCCGAGCCGTGGGCCAAGGCTTTGCCGGCGGTCTGAAATCCCTGTGCGCTCAATTCGGGATCAATGCCAGCTAGGAAACATCACTACAGAAATTCAATATACAGGGGGCGGCAACCCTCTATTAAGGAGCAATACATGGCTGTTTCTCTCGTAAAAGGCGGTAACGTTTCGCTGACCAAAGAAGCCCCAACCATGTCCGTGGCGATGATTGGCTTGGGCTGGGATGCACGCGTAACTGATGGCCAGGGTTTCGATCTGGACGCATCCGTATTCATGGTAAACGACAGCGGCAAAGTGCTCTCTGATGACAATTTCATTTTCTTCAATAACAAGAAGAGCTCTTGTGGTGCAGTGGAACACCAAGGAGACAATCGTACTGGTGCAGGTGAGGGTGACGATGAGCAGGTCAAGATCGATCTGACTAAGGTTCCGATTGATGTGAAGAAGCTGGTCTTCGCCGTCACCATTCATGAGGCCGACACTCGCAAGCAAAACTTCGGCATGGTCAACAACAGCTTTATGCGAGTATTTAACAATGACAGTAACGCAGAAATAGCCCGCTTCGATCTTTCAGAGGATGCCTCTACCGAAACCGCGATGATCTTCGGTGAACTCTATCGCAATGGCAGCGAATGGAAGTTCAAAGCGGTTGGTCAGGGCTTCGCCGGTGGGTTGGCGGCGTTGGCCAAAGAACATGGAGTGAACGTTTAAAGCTGGGGTAGTTCTTAGCCGTTGGACCATTGCGGCAGTCTGTGATTGCCAATAACGGCGCCGAGCTTTGATGGCGCGAGGTTTCTGGGCTGACACGCCGGAGCGGCTCAGGCAAAGCAGTGTTCCGCCCAGCGGGCCAGGCCGGCGATGACGCTGCCGAAGTGATCGCCCTCGACCAGAGGCAGTTCGGGGTAGCGTTGGCCGAGCCAGTGGCGGATCACCGGTGATTTGGCGCTGCCGCCGGTGATGAAGATGGCATCGGGGCGGCAGCCGGCCTGGGCCATGGCATCGTCCGCCAGCTCGCCGATCTTCGACAGCAACGGCGCCGAGATCTCGGCCTGGCGCACCCGGCTGAAGGGCACGCTCAGCGACTCATCCAGCAGCTGAACCAGGCGTTCGAGCTGTTCCTGCTCTGTCAGCTGGATCTTGGCCTGCTCCGCCTCCCAGACCAGGTGGTGGCTCTGCTTGTGGGCGCGCACCCATTCCAGGCGCGCCAGCTGCTCGGGCTCCCGGGCTTCGCGCATCAGCTGCTGCAGCAGTCGCGCCGTGTCGGGTGAGTAGAAGCGGCTTTGGGCCTGGACGTCGTTGATGGACATGGCATTCCAGAACAGTGGCGCGGGCATGGGCAGGCCGCGCTGGCTCACCCCGTGCATGCCGCACAGGGGCATCAGTTCGGCCACCGCCAGCCGGATGTCAACGTCGTTGCCGCCGATGCGCTGGCCGCTGTGGCCCAGCAGGTCCGCCTGCCGATCATCGGACCTGGCCCGCTCGGGCCCCATGCGCAGCAGCGAACAGTCGGTGGTACCGCCGCCGATATCCAGCACCAGCACGCGCTGCTCCTGGCGCAGTCCCGCCTCGTATTCCAGCCCGGCCGCCACCGGCTCGAACTGGAAGGCCACCTCGGCAAAACCGGCCAGCAAGGCCGCCTCGCGCAGTATGGTGCGGGCCTGGCGATTGCTCTCTTCCCCCCTCAGCCCCTGAAAGTTGACCGGTTGGCCGATGACCGCCTGCCGGATCTCGGCGCCCAGCGTCTGCTCGGCCCGGGTCTTGATGAGCGCCATCATGGCGGCAACGATGTCCCGGAACAGGTGCAGCTGGCCGGTGGACAGACCGGCGGCACCGAGAAAGGACTTGGGCGACTTGAGGTAATAGCCCTCATCGGGGGCGGCGAGATAGCGCTCGGTGGCGGCGCGTCCCACCCGCAGCTGGTATTCCAGACCGTCATCCTCCAGATGCGCTTGCAGCCGGCGGCCCTTGGCGATGGCCAGCTGTCGCTCGGCCAGATAAGCGGGTTGCTGTCCGGCGGGCAGCAGCGGCAACAGCAGATCGGCGATGGCATCCCGGTGGGGAGCAAACAGGGTGGAGGGGAGGTAGGTCTCGTCCCCCTCCAGCGGCAGCCGGCAGACGCGGCCAAGCTGCATCAGGGCGACGGCGCAGTTGGAGGTGCCATAGTCAAATCCGATCCGCATCTGGGGTTCCTCATCTGATCCGGTAACAAAAGGGGGGCATGCTACCGGTAAGGGCAGGCGCGATCAATTCGGTGTTTGCGCGGTATCGATCAGAAGGGATTGATGGCCGGGGTCAACATTCAGGGCTCCAAGATCTCGAAGCGCGCTCCCTGATGGCGGGGCGCACGGGCCGGCCGCGCGTTCTTCGGTGTGGCGTGGTCACTGTGACGGGCTCGATTCCGCCGCCTTGACCAGCAGCAGCCCCGGATGCGGCAAGGCAGCGGCTTTGGCATGCGGCGCGGCCAGGTTGCCGTGCAGGCTGTTGCGCACGCGGCGCTCGAACTCCTCGACTGGCAGGGGGCGGCCGTAGAGATAGCCCTGGATGCTGTCGCAGCCAAGGCTGCGCAGTATCTCGGCCTGGGTCTGGCTCTCGACCCCTTCGGCGACGCTTTTCAACCCCAGGGCGTGGCTGAGCACTATGATGGCGTTGACGATGGCTTTGGCGCTGTCATCCTGAGAGAGGCGGTGGATGAAGGAGCGATCTATTTTCAGCTCATCGAAGGGAAAGCGTGCCAGATAGGCGAGGCTGGAATAACCGGTTCCGAAGTCGTCGACGGTCAGCAGAAAGCCCAGCTTCCGCAGCTGGTGCATCTTGGCAATGGTTGCCTCCGGCTCGGTCAGCATCAGGCTTTCGGTGACTTCCAGGCGCAGGCTGCCGGCGACGAAGGCGTGCCGGGCCGCTGCCTCCTGCAACTGGGAGAGGAAGTTCTCCTGGCGAAACTGCAAAGGCGACACGTTGACGGAAATGCAGATAGTGAAACCAAGTGATTGCCAGGCGTGCGCCTTGCGCAGGGCCTCCTCGATGACCCAGTTGCCCAGCTCGATGATGAGGCGGGAGCCCTCGATGACGGGAATGAATTGGCCGGGGGGGATCAGGCCGACACCGGGGCGTTGCCAGCGGATCAGCGCCTCGGCCCCGATGATCTGCTCGCCATCGCCGGCGAGCACCTGGGGCTGGTAGAAGAGCACAAACTCGCCTTGCTCCAGGGCCATGCGCACCGCATTGGTGGTGTCGAGCTGATGGCGGCTGGCCTCGTTCATCTCCTCGGTAAAGAATTTGAAATTTGCACGGCCATCGCCCTTGGCGGCATACATGGCGGTGTCGGCGTTCGACAGCAGGGTGTCCACGTCGCGGCCATCCTGGGGATAGACGACGATGCCGACGCTGGTGGTCAGAAAGAGTTCCTTGCCATTCAGCACTATGGGGGCGGCCAGGGCCTGCAATATCGCCTCGGCAACGGTGACCAGGCCGCCATCGGTGTCAACCTTGGTGCTGAAGACGACAAACTCATCGCCGGCCAGGCGGCCGACGGTGTCCTCTTCACGCAGCACGGATGTCAGCCGGCGGGCCACTTCGGCAAGGACCTGATCGCCGGCATGGTGTCCCATGCTGTCATTGATGAGCTTGAAGTGATCGAGATCGATGAAGTAGACCCCGACGCGCCAGTCATGGCGTTCGGCGGCGGCCAGCGCCTTGCCGAGGGCCTCGCGCAGGTAACTGCGGTTCGGTAATCCGGTGAGCGGATCGTGCCGGGCGAGATGACGCACCTGCTGTTCGGCCGCCATGCGCTCCGACAGATCGAAGCTGGTACCGATATAACTGGTGAGGCGGTTTTTGCCATCGCGCACTTCGCTGATGCTGAGCCAGGCCGGGAAGGTGCGGCCGTCCCGGGCGCGGTTCCAGATCTCGCCGGACCAGGCCCCGGTTTGCTCGATTTGCGCCCACATCGCCCGATAGAACGCCGGCTCATGATGGCCGGATCTGAGGATGGACGGTGTCTGGCCGAGCACCTGCTCGCGCGGGTAGCCGGTGAGCCGGCAGAAGGCATCATTGACCTGGATGATGCGCGCCTTGGCGTCGGTGATGATGATGGCGTCCCGGGCGCAATGCACGGCATATTCGGTGATGATCAGGCGATCGGCATTGCGCTTTTGCGCCGTCACATCCTCTATGGTGGTGACCACGGCGGTGTGTTCGTTCTGCTCGCCATGCTGGATCGCGCTGCTTTTCAGCGACAGCCAGATCTGCCCGCGCAGTGGATCCAGCATGCCCATGATGACCGGTCCGTCAGGTGCATCCGGCTGGAGGCAACGGCGCATGGGCCATTCGCTGAGCGGCATGGGGGAGCCATCTTCACGGGTCGCCCCCCGCAGGCAATCGGCCAGATTGGCCTCCACAAGCAGGGGATGGGCAACACCGGCAATGTGCCGGGCACTGCGGTTGGTGGCGATGATCTGCAGCCGCTCATCGCAGAGCAGCACGCCCTCGCTCAGGCCATCGACCAGCGAGCGATGGAGTTCGCCGCGCACCAGCAACTCCGAGGCCCGCTTAAGCGCCCTGACCGACATCTGGCGCAGCGGTATGAAGACGGCAATGGCCAGCACCAGGCTCAGCACCAGTATCATGGCGCTTTGCAGCAGAATGTCGGCCAGAGAGGCGACCACCCTGACGCGTCCGGCCGGCATGCCGAAATCGAAAAACTCCGCCTCTCTGGCGATGGTCGGCCAGCGCAGATCGGCGTAGGGCCCTGATATGAGCCGGGTCTGCCCATAGAGGATGAGGGTGGCATGCTGGGGTTCGACTACGGGCATTATGGCTTCCAGCAACCGCTCATGGGCACTGGGCCAGATTTTGATATTGTGGCCGACCACCTCGGTGACCAGTACTGACTGGGTCTTTGCGCTGGCAATGAGATTGTGGACGACGCCTTCGCGCTGCACCAGAAAGTAACCCAGTGCCGGCAAGAGGCTGATGGCCAGGGCCAGGGCGCTGACCAGATGGGTGAGTTTGCTTGCCGTCGCAGAGGGTAGCATGGGTTCAAGCTGCCTAGGGCGCCGCGGGCAGGAAACCGGCCGTCGTCATGATCTCCTGTGCCGCTGGCGAGTGCAGATAGGCCAGGAAGCGTTCGGTCGCCGGGCTGAGCTGGGCGGGCGTCACGCTGTAAAGTACCTTGGCCAAAGGGTATCGCCCCTCGGCCAGGGCCCGGGCACTGGGCTGCACGCCGTTGAAGGGCAGGCAACGGACCTGCCGTTGCTGCAGTGTTATCAGGCCGGTGGTGGTCGGACCGAAGGAGCCGGGAACTTTTTCCAGCAATGCGAGGGTATCGAGATCATTGATGGCAGCGATGAGCCCCTTGCGCTGGGTGGCCAGGGTCATGGCGGCATCGACTTGTGGCGCAATCTGACGCACCAGCATGGTGTCGGTTTCAAATTCCGGCCGCATGACCAGGCGAATGGGCTGGCCATCGTCCCAGTGGGTCAGGCGTCCGGCATAGATATCGGCGAGCTTCTGGATGGTGAGTCCCGTCGGCAGGACGCCGTCGCTACTGGCGAAGCAGAAGGCGGTGCGCGCCAGCTCGGTGACGTTGCCTGTGTGGGCTTCTTCCTCCGGTTTGAGGGGGCGGCCTGAAATGGCCAGATCCAGTTCGCCGGCGGCCAGTGCTCGCACGGCACCGCTGCTGCCAAGCGGCGGCACTACCACGGTCACGCTGTCATGGGGGCGCAGCCTGTGGTAGCCCTCGGCCAGCCGCTGCATGAGGGGCGCAGACAGGCCGACACCGGACAGGCTGACTGTCTCGGCCTGGGCGCTTCCCACCCACAGGGCCGCCAGGGGGGCGAGCATGAGGTGCAAGATCGGCTTCAGGCCGGGATACGTCCCTGTTGTATGCATGTCTACCTCGATAACGCGGATCGCGGATGTTGCCGGCACCCGCTCCATCGGGCGGCAGTGTTAAGCCTAGGGGCATTCGTCCTGGCGTGGCAACGCTTTTGGATCCGGATACGTATCGCTGTGATCTTGCTCCTGCTCCGTCGGGTTGAGCGTGGCTCTTTTGAGCCCCCACCTGGGGTTGGCAGGGGGGCTCTGGCCCGCTCAGTCCCGGGACTGGTAGGCACCGGCTGCGTAGGTCAGCTCGTAGCTGTGGCTGTAAATTTCGAGAATGTTGCCGAAGGGATCTTCCATGTAGACCATGCGGTAAGGCTTTTCACCCGGGAAATATTCCCGTACCGGCATGCGCTGCTTGCCACCGGCCGCCACGATCCTGGCCGCCAGCCCTTCCACATCCGGATCCTGGATGCAGAAGTGGAACACGCCGGTTTTCCAGTACTCAAAGTTGTTGTCACGGCGTTCGGTATTGGCAAATTCGAACAGTTCAACGCCGATGCGATCACCGGTAGCGAGGTGCGCGATGCGAAACGACTGCCAGCCGGCACCAAAGACATCGCTGCACATGCGGCCAATCGCGGAGTCATCCTCGGTGATTCGGGTCGGTGGCATGATCAGGTACCAGCCCAGGACATCGGTATAGAATGTGACGGCGGCTTCCAGATCGGTAACGGTGATGCCGAGGTGAGAAAAAGTGCGTGGATAGGTCATGGATACATCCTGTGAGGGGTAATGGAACACGGGTGGCAATGTACGTGAATTTTGTGATAATAAAAAACGACGCCAACTTATGTTATTCATAAATAATTCTTATGACTAAGTCGCTTTGGTTAAGTTCGCTGATCATGGTCGCGGAGTGCGGCAGCTTTACCCGGGCCGCGGAGCGCCTCGGTATTACCCAGGCCGCGGTGAGTCAGCATATCCAGCGCCTGGAGGCCGAATTCGGCAGTGTGCTGATCCGCCGTCCACGCAAGATGGAGCTCACGCCGACCGGCCAAAAACTGCTCGCCTACGCACGGGAGATGCAAATGGCCAGGCGGCGGCTGCTCAGCAGCCTGGAGGAAGACACCCCTTATCGCGGCGACCTGACGCTGGCCACGCCGGGCAGCATTGGGCTGCATATCTACCCGCTACTGCTGCAAATGCAGGTCGAGCATCCGGGGTTGTCGATCCAGCACCGTTTCGCCCCGACGGCCGATATCCTCAGTGCGGTATTGGAACGCCGTGCCGAGTTTGGTCTGGTGACCAGCAAGCCGGATGATCTCCGCCTGGCGACCCGTCGCTTCGCCAGTGAAGCCTTGAGTCTGGTGGTGCCCGCGGAGCAGGCGGGCACCGGCTGGGACGATCTGATGCGCCTTGGATTTATCGACCATCCGGATGGGCGGGACATGGCCATGCGGCTACTGAGCCGCCGCTATCCAGGCTGCTCGGTTGCGGCACTGCCGGTGAAGGGATTCAGCAATCAGATTGGCCTGATCCTGGAGCCGGTGGCATTGGGACTCGGCTTTACCGTGTTGCCTCATTTTGCGGTCCAGGCCTTCGCCCGGCAGGCGGCCATCCGTGTCGTGACCGGCACGCCGCAGGTGATGGATACCCTCTGGCTGATCCACCGGGCCGAATGGCCACTCTCCGCCCGGGCCCGCTATGTGCTGGGTCGGCTGGCCGAGCAGACCCGCACCGCTCCCGATCCCTGAGGCCGGAAGGCTCCCGGACGGGGGCCGCAAGCGGCCGTCGGGCCTATACTTGGTGAGATCTCGTTGATGGCGTTGGCAGTGGCGACCGGCATTGCCTCGCCGCGGGCCATGCCACACCGGCCATTTCGCACCGGTAAGGGACGCATCGACATGCTGGAATCCATCGCCTTTTCCGCCTTTGCCATGGGGATCCTCAGTACCTGCTCCCTGCCCCTGGGTACCCTCACAACCCGCTTCTGGACGCCAGGCGATCGCTCGGTTGCCTGGCTGATGGCTTTCGGAGGCGGCGCGCTGCTGGCGGCCCTGACCATCGATCTGGTGGGCAGCGCCCTGGAAAAGGGCCATTTTTATCCCATGGCGGCCGGCGCCATTCTGGGCGGGCTGATGTTCATGGGCCTTAATAACATCATCAACAGCTATGGCGGCTTTCTGCGCAAATCCTCCACTACCCTCTATTATCTGCGCAAGAAGCGCCAGGAGCGCTTTCGCCATATTCTCGGTCACATAGGGCGGGTGCCCCTATTCAAGGGGCTGCCTGCCAAGGTCAGACGCGAACTGGCCAATGCGGTGCAGCTTCGTGACTATCCACGGGACACTGTGCTCTATCACCGGTTTGACCCGCCGGATAACCTCTACATCCTCGAGGAGGGGGCGGTCGACTTGCTGGAGCCCCGGGGAACGGAGGGGCTGATGCCGTTTCGCCAGCTCAAGCCCCATGATGCCTTCGGCCGGCTGGCCTTTCTGACCTGCTCGCCCCATGCCACCCAGGCCGTGACCCGGGCCGACAGCCGCGTCTGGGTGCTGGGACGGAAGGAGTTCAACCGCCTGCTGCAGGCCTCGCCTTTTTTGGCCGAGGCGCTGCAGAGTTTTATCCTGGGGCCGAAAGTCGATACCTACCTGCGCGAGCGCCATGGCATGAATGATCGGCAGGCCCGTAACTGGGTCGCCGCCGCGGTGGACAACCTGCGCACCCAGGGGCAGCTCGAGGCGGCGGTGGTGGTGGTGCGTCACGACAAGGAGTTCGCCGCCGCGGCGGCGCAGTTCGGCCGGTTGCCCATTTTTGCGGGCCTGCCGAGTCACGAGCTCGAGGCTATCGTATCCCGGGTCTTTTCCAAGCAATACCGGCGCGGGGATGCCTTTTTTCACCATCAGGAGCGCGCCGACCGCATGTTCATCATCGAGCAGGGCGAGGTGGCACTCATCGATCCGCATGCCGGTGGCCGGAGCTCGGTGAGTATCGGCGATCGGCAGGTCTTTGGCGGCCTCTCCTTTTTGACCGGCAGTCGCCACTCCGTCAGCGCCGTGGCGACCAGGGACACCTTGGTGTGGGTATTGCGCCGGTCGGATTTCGACGACCTGCTGCGACGTGCACCGCGCTTTGCCGAGCAGGTGAAGGCTTATCTGCAACAGTCACAGGTACGTCACTACCTGGAGCAGAAGCAGCGCTTCGATCCCGAGCGGGCAGCCTCCTGGACCCAGAGCATGGTTGACAGCATGGATACCGAACAGTTGCTGCCGGCTGCCGGCGATATGGCTGCCGAGGTGAAGGCCCATCAGGGCGCGCCGGTCGCCATCTGGCTGGGCAACCTGCTGGATGCGATACCCGAATCCCTGGTGATCGGCTCCAGCATGATCCACTCCAGCCTCAGTCTGTCGCTGCTGGCGGGCATGTTTCTCTCCAATTACCCGGAAGCCCTCTCCAGTTCGGTGGGCATGCGCCAGCAGGGGATGTCCTTTCGGCGGGTGTTGCTGATGTGGACCGCGCTGATGTTTCTTACCGGCCTCGGCGCCGCGATCGGCCATCGCTTCTTCACCGGGGTGTCGCCGCAGATGTTCTCGCTGGTGGAGGGGCTGGCGGCCGGCTCCATGTTGACCATGATCGCCGAAACCATGTTGCCGGAGGCCTATTTCAAGGGGGGCTCCATCATTGGCTTTGCCACCCTGCTGGGCTTTCTGGCGGCGATCTTCTTCAGCACCCTGGAGTAGCCTTCCCTCCCGGCGTGATTGCGGGGCGGCATGGGGCGTGCGGGGAGGGGTGTCGCATATGAACATCGGGTTGTGTGAATAATCGCACAGCCAGTCAGGTGCCATCTAGGATTGAATGAAGCAGATGGAAGCTGTGCATCCCGGGTGGTGGAGAATGAAAGCGATGCAACGTACTGATTTACATCTGGTCGATAGCCAGGATCTTCCGGAGGAGGCCGCCGAGCCGGCACCGCTCCCGCCGAAAAAGGGGCGTTGGCGCTGGCTGCGCTGGATGTTCTGGTCCCTGCTGCTGCTGGTGCTTACTCTGTTGCTGCTGCTGGTGCTGGACGAGATGCGCACCTCGCGCTGGCAAGCCCGCGAGTTCTCCCGCTATGCCGGCACCCTGACCCATGAGCTCAAGCCGGGTCCCAGCGATGCCATCCGTTTTCCCGAGGATGGCCCTTTCGACAAGCGGCTCGGCTACGTGCTGCTGCCCATGATGCAGCAACGCCTGCTCGAGCGCGGTTTCGAGATCCGGCAACAGGCACGGTTTTCGCCGGCCCTGATGGAATACAGCAATCGCGGGTTCTTTGTGCCTTATGTGGAGAAGACCCAGGCTGGGCTCAGTATTAACGACTGCCGTGGCGAGCCCTTCTATCGCTTCCGTTATCCACAGCGCCACTATACCGACTTTGCCGTCGTCCCCCCGCTGGTGGTGCAGACGCTGCTCTTCATCGAGGATCAGCATCTGCTGAGCGAGGAGCACCCACGGACCAATCCGGCCGTTGACTGGCCACGCTTTACCAAGGCGGCCCTCTCCCAGGCGGGAAAATTGCTGGAGGTTCAGGATGAGACCAGCGGTGGCAGCACCCTGGCCACCCAGGTTGAAAAGTACCGCCACTCACCGGATGGATTGACCCAGAAGCCCAAGGACAAGCTGTGGCAGATGCTGTCGGCCAGTGTGCGTGCCTACCAGAGGGGCCCCGATACTCTGGAGGCCAGAAAACAGATCGCCCTGGCGTACCTCAATTCAGTACCGCTTTCGGCGGCACCCGGTCATGGCGAGATACACGGCCTGGGTGATGGCCTCTGGGTCTGGTTTGGCAGCGACTTCGAGCGTATCAACCAGGTGCTGGATCCGGCCCGCAACCAGGCCGTTCCCCTGCTCGAACAGGGGCAGGCGCTGCGGCAGGTGATTGCCCTGATGATTGCTCATCGGCGCCCCTCCTACTACCTGGTTCAGGGGCGGGAGGAGCTGGCCCGACTGACCGACAGCTATCTGCGGATAATGACCCAGAAGGGGGTCATAGCCGCGCCGCTGCGTGATGCCGCGCTGGCACAGCGGCTCAATTTCCGTGATTTCACCCAGGCACCGGCAGTGGAGCCCATAGATACCAATAAGGGCATACTGGTGGCGCGCAACCGTCTGAGCCGGCTGCTCGGTTTGCCTTATTACGATCTCGATCGTCTGGATCTGACGGCTGCGACCAGCCTGAACCGGCAGTTGCAGGAGGAGGCGAGCCAGTATCTGCGCCGGCTGGCCGATCCTGCGTTTGCCGAGGAGGTCGGGCTGTTTGGCGAGCGGCTGCTATCGCCGGAAAAAACCGCCGATGTGCGTTACAGTTTCACCCTCTTCGAGCGCACCGACGATGGCTTCCTGGTCCGGGCTCAGACCGACAACACGGATCAGCCCTTCGATATCAACGAGGGCAGCAAGCTGGAGCTGGGCTCCACCGCCAAGCTGCGGGTGCTGACCACCTATCTGGAGATCATCGCCGAGCTGCATGAGCGCTATGCCGGCGAGCCGGCCACCCTGCTGCGCAAGGTGCCGGTGCTGGCACAGGATCCCCTGAGCCGCTGGGCGCTGGAGTATCTGATCCGCAACGAGGATCGCGCGTTGCCACTCATGTTGCAGGCGGCTCTGGAGCGTCGCTATTCGGCCAGCCCTCACGAGGCCTTCTTCACCGGTGGCGGCCTGCATACCTTCGGCAACTTCCGCCGAGAGGACAACGGGCGCATGCCGACCCTGCGGGAGGCCCTCCAGGAGTCCATCAACCTGCCCTTCGTGCGCCTGATGCGTGACATAGTGCGCTACACCACGTATCAGGGTTCCGAAAGCCGGGCCCAGTTGTTGAGTGATGATGCCGATCCGCGCCGCCGGGAATACCTCGTTCGTTTTGCCGATAAGGAGGGAACCACCTATCTGCTGCGCTTCTGGCGCAAGTACCGGGGCAAGAATGCCGAAGAGCGGCTGGAAACCTTCTACGACGGCCTGCGGCCCACGGCCTCGCGCCTGGCGGCGGTACACCGCTACCTGATGCCGGAGGCGGACGAAGCCACCTTTACCGCTTTCTTGCGCCAGCGAGTGCCCAGCAGCGAGAAGCTGACCGAAAAACGCATTCATGGTCTCTATGAGAGTTACGGGCCGGGGGCATACAGCCTGCCGGATCAGGGCTACATCGCCCGGGTGCATCCCTTGGAGCTGTGGCTGCTGGCCTATATGCAGTCCCATCCCCAGGCGACCTTTGAGCAGGCGGTGGCAGAGAGTCGGGCGCAGCGGCAGGAGGTGTATGGCTGGCTGTTCAAGAGCCGCCATCGCAGCGCCCGGGATAGCCGCATCCGCACCATGCTGGAGGTCGAGGCCTTCACCGACATTCACCTGCGCTGGCAGCGGGTGGGCTTCCCCTTCGATCATCTGGTGCCCTCCCTGGCAACGGCCATCGGCAGCTCGGGCGATCGACCGGCGGCGCTGGCCGAGCTGATGGGCATCATCCTCAATGACGGAGTGCGGTTGCCGACCCAGCGCATTGATGAGCTGCATTTCGCGGCTGGGACCCCCTTTGAAACCGAGCTGGCACCGGCGCCAGCCCGGGGCGTGCGGGTCTTGCCGGCCGAGGTGGCCCGCGCCTTGCGCGAGGTGCTCTCCCAGGTGGTGGATGCGGGTACCGCCCGCCGCCTGGCTGGCAGTTTCAAGCTGGCCGATGGTAGCCCGTTGGTGATGGGCGGCAAGACCGGCACGGGGGATAACCGCATCGAGACGGTGGGGCGTTATGGCAACGTCATTCAGTCCCGGGCCCGTAACCGCACCGCCACCTTTGTCTTCTTCCTCGGGGGGCAACATTTTGGCACCCTGACGGCCTATGTACCGGGCAGTGCCTCGGACAAGTTCCGCTTCACCTCGGCGCTGCCGGTGCAGGTGTTGAAGGGCATGGCGCCGCTGTTGCAGCCCTATCTGGCGCCCGGCTCCCGTACCCAGTGCCTGGCGACGAGCAGCGGAGAGGGCTCCTCCTAGCCGAGCGAGGCAATCTGGGCCCAACGGGCGGGGAGTAGTCTCCGCCCGTTTTTTATGCCGGTAGCCGGCGCCCGAGGACGTGTAACCGTGTTTATTCAGCGGAAATAACGGAATTTTTTACGCGGGTGGCGCGAGGCGGGACGTCGGCATGCCTTGCAATGGGGCGCCATGATGGGCGGTGCCTTGTGGCACCATCTGGATTCATTTGTGTAATAACAGCGCCCGGACTGGCGGATTATTATCCCGGGCGGCGCGAATACTGGCCGCCGGCGAGGCAGAGGCGGCCGGCGCGTCGGGGGCGATGGCGCTCCGGGCGTGCCATTTTGGTGAGCTTTTCCTGCAGCAGGATAAACCATGTATTGGGGTTGAATTCAGAGTAAGCGGCTGCTGGTGGCCGCTGCGCGACCGGGAGCCGGTGGCGCCGGGGTGAAGCGGCGATTTTTATGCCTGGCAGGCGCGGTGGTGGGGCGGGGGTTTATTTCAACCGTTTGAATATAAACGATTAAAGTCGCCGGTTACGGCCAAGTGAGAATTTATTGCCGTTGTGTTGCAGGGCCAATATTTTGTGTGATAGGCTCGAAATTGTGTGATGCGGACCACAATGTCACATCCAATTACAATAACTTAGTGTTTAATCACAGTAGGCATATCATCATGAAAAAGACTTTTCTGGCAGTAGCAATTCCGGCTCTGGTTTCCCTTTCTGCCCAGGCGGCGGTCGTCTATGACAAGGACGGCACCAAGGCTGAAGTCTATGGCCGCGCCCAGACCCAGATCGTCAATGACGACCTCGCCGACAGCTCCGACACCACCCTGGAAAACTATGGCCGCCTGGGCATCCGCGGTGCCGTGGCCATCAACGACAAGTGGACCGGTTTCGGGCGTGGCGAGTGGCAGATCGATTCCGAGAGCTCCGATTACAACGATGATGACGAATCCCTGAAGACCCGTCACTTCTACGCCGGCTTTGACGGTGGTGATGTTGGCAAGGTGACCATCGGTCAGACCGACACCGCCTACTATGATGCGGTCGCGGCCACCGATATCTTCAACGAGTTCGGCTCCTCCGCCAATGGCTACATTGGCCGCCAGGAAGGCCAGGTCATCTACTCCGGTGCCTGGGGCGGTTACCACGCCGGTGCCTCCTACCAGTTCAGCGATGATAGCCAGGATCTGGACAACGGCTATGCTGCCAACCTGGGTTACAGCTTCGACTTCGGCGTCAGCCTGGCCGCCGGCCTGGCCAAGACCAAGTTTGTTGATGACACTCAGGATGACTGGGCTGCCTCCATTGCCTGGGGTTCCTTCGGTGAGCCGGGCATCTATGCCGCGGCCCTGTACAACGAGTCCAAGACCGATGCCGACAAGGCCAAGTACGTGGAGCTGGCCGCCGCCTACACCACCGACACCGACTGGACCTTCCTGACCGGTTTCAACAAGCAGGTTGAAGGGGCCCCCGACGCCGCCAACTACTACCTGCTGGGCGCCCAGTACAACTTCACCTCCAACTTCCTGACCTACGCCGAGTACAAGTTCGATCAGGCCGCTGATGCCAACGATCAGTGGACCCTGGCCCTGCAATACAACTTCTAAGTCGGGTTTCTGCCCCTCAAAGCCGCCTGCGGGCGGCTTTTTGCTGGGCGCCGGGGGCGTGCAGGGAGTGCTCTGGCCGCCGCCTGGCCGGCAGAAAGCGTTACAATGCGGCCGCGGATTGCTACTCTATGCCCCTTGACCCAGTAGCCTCACCACGGCTGCCAGCCTGCGCCCGGATCTGAGAGGCGCGCCGGCCGCGGCCTGACCTCGTGGGGCCTGATTTGACTCGTTTGTGTGGAAGTGATCATGACCTCGGATACCCTCGCCTTTCTTGAATCCTGCATCAGAAGCATCCCTGATTACCCCAAGCCGGGGATACTGTTTCGTGACATCACCAGCCTGGTGGAGCATCCCGAGGCCTTTGCCCAGACCATAGCGCAACTGGCCGCCTTCGCGCGCCAGGCCGGGGTCGACAAGATTGCCGGTACCGAGGCCCGGGGCTTCATCTTCGGCGCCCCGGTGGCGGCGGCGCTGGGCCTCGGTTTCATTCCGGTGCGCAAGTCCGGCAAGCTGCCGCGCGCCGTGGTGGAGGAGTATTACGATCTGGAATATGGCCAGGATTGTCTGCAGATGCATCAGGATGCCATCCAGCCTGGTGAGCGGGTGTTGGTGGTTGATGATTTGCTGGCCACCGGGGGCACCGTCGAGGCGGCGGTCAAGCTGATCCGCCGCTGTGGCGGCGAGGTGACGCAGGCGGCCTTTGTCATCTCCCTGCCCGATCTGGGCGGCGAGCAACGGCTGCGGGCCCTGGGCATCGAGCCCATGAGCCTCATCCAGTATCCCGGCCACTGAGCCTGGTCCGTTCAACCCGCATTACCCCCACAGCGACCCCGGAGTGGATAAGAGCCCCTATGGCATATCAGGTACTGGCACGAAAGTGGCGACCGCGTAATTTCAATCAGGTGGTCGGTCAGCAGCATGTGCTGACCGCCCTGGCCAACGCCCTGGACATGGGGCGGCTGCATCATGCCTATCTGTTCAGCGGTACCCGGGGGGTGGGCAAGACCACCATCGCCCGCATTCTGGCCAAGTGCCTGAACTGCGAGCAGGGGATCAGCAGCCAGCCCTGCGGTGAATGCAGCAGCTGCCGGGAGATCGATCAGGGTAACTTCGTCGATCTGCTGGAAATCGATGCGGCCTCGCGCACCAAGGTGGAGGACACCCGGGAGCTGCTGGACAATGTGCAGTACCGGCCCGCCCGCGGCCGCTTCAAGGTGTATCTCATCGATGAGGTACATATGCTGTCCCGCCACAGCTTCAATGCCCTGCTCAAGACCCTGGAGGAGCCGCCGCCCTACGTCAAATTTCTGCTGGCGACCACGGATCCCCAGAAGTTGCCTATCACCATTCTCTCCCGCTGTCTGCAATTTCACCTCAAGGCACTGGATCGGGAGCTGATCGTCGGCCAGCTGGGACGGGTGCTGGAGGCGGAACAGCAAGGCTTTGAACCTGAGGCGCTGCCACTGCTGGCCAGGGCGGCCGACGGCAGCATGCGCGATGCCCTCAGCCTCACCGATCAGGCGCTGGCCCATGGCAATGGTCGCGTGCAACGCGATCGGGTGCTGGCGATGCTGGGCAGCCTGGATCCGCGGCTGCTGCATCAGCTGCTGCAGCAATTGGCGGCGCTGGATGGCGCGGCCCTGCTGGCCAAGGTGGCCGAACTCAGCCAGCTGGGGCCCGATTTCGAACAGCTGCATGCCGAGCTGGCCGGATTGCTGCACCGCATCGCCCTGACGCAGTGGCTGGGCAGCAACCCGGATCCCCTGGCGACGGACAGTGCCGAGGTGGAGCAGCTGGCGGGCAGTTTCACCGCCGAGGAAGTTCAGCTTTACTACCAGATAGCGCTTACCGGGCGCAAGGAGCTGCCCTTTGCCCCCGATGGTCGCGCCGGCCTCGAGATGACGCTGCTGCGCATGCTGGCCTTCGCCCCGCGCCGGCCAGGCTCGGCCCCTGCGCCCGGTCAGACGCTTGTGCCTGCCGGCGTAACGGCGCCGGGGAGGGCATCCGCATCGGCCCCTGCCGCCAGCACTCCCGTGGCAGGGGGGCCGGCGGCGCCAGCGCCAGCACCCAGCCGGGAGAGTCTGCAGGCCGAGCAGGCGGCCCTGCTGGCCCAGGCTGACGCGTTGCGTGGCGCCCCCGGGGACGATGCGGGCTCGCCACGCAGCAGCCAGCCAAAGCCGCCCCCCTCGCTTGAGGCCCGGCGGCCGGCCACGGCAGCGGCCATCCCGGCGCCAGACCGACAGCCGGAATCCCAGCCTGAACCAGGCCTGGAGCGGCTATTGCAGATCCGCAATCAGCTGCGCAGCAAGCGGGAGCCGTCGGCCAGCAGCGAGCCCACGGCGGCTGCGCCGCCGCGCCAGTCAGTCGTGCCAGCCACGCCGCCGGCCGCGGTCACCCGCCGCCAGAGAAAGGCGGCGAGGAGCGCCGGGGTGAGG
>JBFHKO010000031.1:0-17289 GCA_041595355.1 Aeromonadaceae bacterium | reverse complement strand
TGAAGGCGGAGATCTGGTAGACGGGCCCTTCCCACTCCAGCTCGCCGGTCACCCGCCCGACCACGTCATCGACCTCTTCCGGCAGCAGCAGATCGGTCTTGTTGAACACCAGCCAGCGCGGCTTGCCGGCCAGCTCCGGGCTGTACTTTTCCAGCTCGCCGATGATGGTGCGCGCATTGTCGGCCGGATCCGAGCCATCCACCGGCAATATGTCGATGAGGTGCAGCAGGACACGGCACCGCTCCAGGTGCTTCAGGAAGCGGATCCCCAGCCCCGCGCCCTCGGCCGCCCCCTCGATGAGCCCCGGGATATCGGCGATGACAAAGGAGCGCTCCGATGCCAGGCGCACCACCCCCAGGTTCGGCACCAGGGTGGTGAAGGGATAATCCGCCACCTTGGGGCGCGCCGCGGATACGGAGCGGATGAAGGTGGACTTGCCGGCATTGGGCAGGCCCAGCAGTCCCACATCGGCGAGCAGCAGCAGCTCCATACGCAGGTTGCGCTGCTCGCCGGGGGTGCCATTGGTCTTCTGGCGCGGCGCACGGTTCACCGAGCTCTTGAAGCGGGTGTTGCCAAGGCCATGAAAGCCCCCCTTGGCGACCAGCAGGCGCTGCTCATGCTGGGTCAGATCGCCCAGCACCTCGCCGGTGTCCTCGTCGGTGGCACGGGTACCGACGGGCACCTTGAGCACCTTATCCTGACCCCGCGCACCGGTACAGTTGGCGCCACGGCCATTTTCGCCGCGTTGGGCCGCATGGAAGCGCTCGAAACGGTAGTCGACCAGGGTGTTGAGATTGTTATCCGCCTGCAGGTAGACGTCGCCGCCATCGCCGCCGTCACCACCATCCGGTCCCCCCTTGGGGATAAATTTTTCGCGGCGGAAACTGACGCAACCGTTGCCGCCGTCGCCGGCATCGATTCGGATCTGAACTTCATCAACAAACTTCATAGCGCAATCACTCCCGACAGTTGGCCCAAGTCCAGCTGTCATTATAAAGACGGAACGCGGTCCCGGCGAAGCCGGGTGCGGTCAGGCGGCCCTCATGCCACGGCGTGGCCATGTCCGGTGACAGGCCGGCCCCTGCCGCCGGAGAGGGTGCACCCCGCAGCAGGTGTTCAAAAAACAAAAGGCCCCACCGTATGGCAGGGCCTTGCTTCGCTCTGTCACCGATTATTCGGCAACGATGCTCACGTACTTGCGATTGTTCGGGCCCTTGACCTCGAACTTCACCTTGCCGTTAGCGGTAGCGAACAGGGTATGGTCCTTGCCACAACCCACGTTGTCACCAGCGTGGAACTTGGTGCCACGCTGACGAACGATGATGCTGCCGGCCGGGACAGTTTCACCGCCGAAGCGCTTTACGCCCAGGCGTTTACTTTCCGAGTCGCGGCCGTTACGGGAGGAACCGCCAGCTTTTTTATGTGCCATTTATCAGGTCTCCTATTTATGCACTGATGCCAGTGATTTTGACTTCAGTGAACCACTGACGGTGGCCCTGCTGCTTGCGATGATGCTTACGACGACGGAACTTGATGATCCGGATCTTGTCGCCACGACCATGGGAAACGACCTCGGCCGTTACCTTGACACCGGCAACATAGGGTGCACCTACCTGGATCGCTTCGCCTTGTGCAACCATCAGCACCTTGTCGAATTCGATGCTAACACCGGTCTCAGCTTCCAGTTTCTCCAGGCGAATCACCTGACCTTCAGCCACACGGTGCTGTTTTCCGCCACTTTGGATAACCGCGTACATGTTTAAACTCCGAATTGGGCGTCCGGCTCGCTCTCTGCGGCCGGCGCACAAAAACTTAATGACAATGGTCGCGAATTCTACGCAACTTGCCGGGACGAGGCAAGGACCATTTCCGGAAAAGTTCACGTCGGGATCATCGGTGATCCTGCGCCCGCGCTCGCTGGCAAAGACTGCACGGGCAGGTCATTTCATGTAGAATCCCAAGCCACGAATTCCGGGCGACCGGGACCAAAAGGACGCAGTATCGACACCTATGGATCAAAATGCAATTCAGGCGCTGTCCGCCGAGGACATGCAGGCCGTCAATGAACTGATCATGGACCGACTTCACTCCGAGGTCGCACTGGTAAACCAGCTGGGCTACTACATCATCAGCGGTGGCGGCAAACGCGTGCGCCCGCTGCTGACCGTGCTGGCGGCCCGCGCCCTGGGCGGCAGCGGTGAGCGGCCCATCAAGCTGGCCGCCATCATAGAGTTCATCCATACCGCCACCCTGCTGCATGATGACGTGGTCGACGAGTCGGCGTTGCGCCGCGGGCGGGATACCGCCAACCAGCTGTTTGGCAACGCGGCCAGCGTACTGGTGGGCGACTTCCTGTATACCCGCGCCTTCCAGATGATGGCCGAGCTCGGCAATGTGCGGGTCATGGACATCCTCGCCGAAGCCACCAACGTGATTGCCGAGGGCGAAGTGTTGCAGCTGATGAATTGCAACGATCCCGACACCACCGAGGAGAGCTACCTGCAGGTCATCTACTGCAAGACCGCCAAGCTCTTCGAAGCCGCCACCCGTCTGGCGGCCGTGCTGACCGATCAACCCGCCGCCCTGGAGCAGGCGATGCAGGAGTATGGCAAGCACCTCGGCACCGCCTTCCAGCTGGTGGATGACGTCATGGACTACACCTCGGCCAGCGAGGTGATGGGCAAGAATGTCGGCGACGATCTGGCCGAAGGCAAGCCCACCATGCCGCTCATTCATGCCATGGCCCAGGGCACGCCCCGGCAGAAACAGCTGCTGCAGGAGGCCATAGTGCAACGCAACGGCATGGCGCATCTGGATGAAATACTGGCCACTCTGCACGCCACCCGCGCCTTCGATTACAGCTTGCACAAAGCCCAGCAGGAAGCCGACATGGCCATTGCCAGCCTGGCTCCCCTGCCCGACTCCCCCTACAAGCAGGCCCTTTGCCAGCTGGCCAACCTGGCCGTCCAGCGCAGCGCCTGAGCCGCCGTTATTTCCAACACGCCAGAGACAACAAAGCCGGTTGAACACCGGCTTTGTTATTGCTGTCCGCCTGCAGATCAGGCTTCGAACGGATGACGCAACACTATGGTCTCGTCACGATCCGGACCGGTGGAGACGATGTCCACCGGCACGCCGGTGATCGCCTCGATACGGCGGATATAATCGCGGGCATTTTGCGGCAGGCCATCCAGCGTCTTGACGCCGAAGGTGGTCTCGCTCCAGCCGGGCAGCGTCTCGTAAACCGGCGTTACCTGGGCGTAACCCTCGGCAGCCATGGGCGGCACATCACGCACACTGCCATCAGCATAACGGTAACCGGTGCAGATGTTGACTGTTTCCAGCCCATCCAGCACGTCCAGCTTGGTCAGGCAGAAGCCGGAGACCGAGTTGATCTGGATGGCGCGCTTCATGGCCACGGCATCGAACCAGCCACAACGGCGCTTGCGGCCGGTGGTGGAGCCATACTCATGTCCCTGGGCACAGAGGCGGTCACCGATCTCGTCGTGCAGTTCGGTGGGGAAGGGTCCCGCACCCACCCGGGTGGTGTAGGCCTTGGCAATGCCCAGCACATACTCCACATGCCGCGGACCGAAACCGGATCCGGTGGCCACGCCGCCGGCGGTGGTATTTGAGGAGGTCACATAGGGATAGGTGCCGTGATCGATGTCCAGCAGGGTACCCTGGGCCCCCTCGAACATCAGGCGATCACCATTGCGACGCGCCTTGTCCAGCAGATCGGTCACATCGACCACCATGGAGGTGATGAGGCCGGCATACTGCTGGGCGTCGGCCAGCACGGCCTCATAGGAGACGGCTTCCACGCCATAGAACTGGGTCAGCTGGAAGTTGTAGTACTCCAGCACCTCTTTGAGCTTCTCGGCAAAGCGGGTCATGTCGAACAGATCGCCGACACGCAGGGCGCGACGCGCCACCTTGTCTTCGTAGGCCGGACCGATGCCGCGTCCCGTGGTGCCGATGGCCTTCTTGCCGAGGGCCTGCTCGCGCGCCAGATCCATGGCCACATGATACGGCAGGATCAGCGGACAGGCCTCGCTCAGCAGCAGCCGCTCGCGTACCGGAACGCCACGCGCTTCCAGTTGCTTCATCTCTTTTTGCAGCGCATCCGGTGCCAGCACCACGCCGTTGGCGATGATGCACTTGCAGTTATCGCGCAGTATCCCGGACGGGATCAGGTGAAGAACGGTTTTTTCACCGTCGATGACCAGAGTATGGCCGGCATTGTGGCCCCCCTGATAACGCACAACATACTGGGCCTTGTCGGTCAACAGATCGACGATTTTGCCCTTGCCTTCGTCACCCCACTGGGTGCCCAAGATTACGACGCTTTGTCCCATCTCTGTTTTATCTGCAATGTGGTTAAAAAAGGATTCTAACAAAGTTTGAGCAACGCAGGAATGTGCAACTGCCTACAAACTGCGCAGTCGGATAGCTAATTGCCCCCGGCCCGCCTGCAATGCCGCCGCAGCAACCACAGCGGCGCCTTTTGACGCCGATTCGGCACCGCAAAAAAACAGGGCCTGAAAAACAGGCCCTGTTGTTGACGCTAGCACGTTAGCGCTTGCTCTCGCTACGCTTGAGATAGCGGAAGAATTCGCTGTCCGGCTTGATGACCATGAGATCATCGCTGTTTTCGAAACTCTTCTTGTACGCCTCGAGACTGCGCACGAAGCTGAAGAACTCCGGATCCTTCTTGTAGGTCTCGGCATAGACGCGGGCCGCCTCGGCATCCCCCTCACCACGCAGCTCACGGGAGTTCCGTTCCGCGTCGGCGATCATGACGGTCACCCGGCGATCGATATCGGCACGGATGAACTCCGCCTGCTCCCGCCCCTGGGAACGGTGCTCCCGGGCCACGGCATTCCGCTCGGCACGCATACGCTGATAGATGGAGTTGGAGACTTCCAGGGGCAGGTTGATCTGCTTGATACGCACATCCACCACCCGGATGCCCAGCTCGGAAGAGCGCGCCATGCGCTTGAGGGCATCTTCCATCACCTCGGTCCGCTCGCCGGAGACGATATCCTTGATGGTGCGGCTACCGATCTCGGAGCGCAGACCGTTGCTTATCTTGCGCTTGAGCAGATCTTCCGCCTGCTGGCGGCTGCCGCCGCCGGTGGCCAGGTAGAACTTGGCGAAGTCCTCGATACGCCATTTGACGTAGGAGTCGATGATCAAGTCCTTCTTCTCGGAGGTGACGAAGCGATCCGCCTGCGCATCCAGCGTCTGGATACGGGCATCCAGCTTGCGCGCCTCGTCGATGAGCGGCACCTTGAAGTGCAGCCCCGGCTCATACACGAGGGGCAGATCGGAATCCCCCACCCGCTTGACCTTGCCGAACTGCACCACTATGCCCCGCTGGCTCTCGTCGATGACGAAGATCGAAGAGGAGAGCACCACGGCCAGCACGGCGAGAACGCCCAATATCATGCCTTTCATCGCTTAGTATCTCCTGGTGCTGAATCGGTCATTGGAACGCAGGGGTGTGCTGCTGGAGTTGCTACCCTCCGGCTGGACCTGCTCGGAGGGCACGCTCTCGGGCGAGCTACTCTGACCCATCACCGGGGCTGGCTGCACCGCACGCTTGCCGGCACTCCCCTGTGGGAACTTGTCCAGCGGCAGGTAGAGCACGTTGTTGTTCCCCTCCGGCAGATCGATGATCACCTTGTTGGCCTTCTGGTAGATCTCTTCCATGGTCTCGATATAGAGGCGCTGGCGGGTCAGATCCGGTGCGGCCAGGTACTGGGGCAACAGCTGGTTGAAACGGGCCACCTCACCGTTCGCCTTCAACACCGTCTGCTCCTTGTAGGCCAGGGCATCCTCTTCCAGACGCTTGACCTGCCCCCGGGCCTTGGGCTCGATTTCCCGGGCATAGGCTTCCGCTTCGCGGATGAAACGCTGTTCGTCTTCCTGAGCCGAGATGGCGTCATCGAAGGCATCCTTGACCTCTTCCGGCGGCCGAGCCGGCAGGAAGTTCACGTCCACCACCATGATGCCCATCTGATAGGGATCGGTGATCTGCTCCAGCACCTGCCAGGTATCCTGACGCACCTTCTCCCGACCACGGGTCAACACCTCATCCATGCTGGTATGGCCCACCACATAGCGCAGCGCGCTGTCGGTAGCCTGGCGCAGGCTGTCATCGGCATTGGTGACGCTGAACAGGTACTGACGCGGATCGGCCACCCGGTACTGGACATCCATCTCCACACGCACCACGTTTTCATCCTGGGTCAGCATGGAGCCGGAGGCCGAGAGCACGCGTACCGTTTCGATATCCACCGGTATGACCTGATCGATGAAGGTCATCTTCCAGTTCAGGCCCGGACCGACCTTCTCGTAGTACTTGCCAAAACGCAGCACCACGCCCTGCTCGGCTTCCTTGATGGTATAAAAGCCGCTGACGGCCCAGACCACCAGGGCAATCAGCAGGACCACCACCATACCGACCGCACTGACATCACCACCGGGACGGCGCCCGCCGAGCAGGCCAGAGAGTTTCTGCAGCAAGTTCCGCAACACCTTGTCGAGGTCGGGCGGCACCTTGTTGCTGTTCCTGCCGCTCTTGCCCCAGGGGTCCGGGTCCTTCCCACTATTTCCGGGCTCATTCCAAGCCATTGGCGTCTCCATTGTTCATATCGTTGAGTTGAACTCTATCAAGCAATTAACTGACAATAAAGGGGCGCAAGGTCTCCCCTTCCTGCTTCAGCAGCCGGTTCCAGTCCCGCAGCGGCAGACGAATGTGCAGCAGGCAGTCTCCGTTTTCGGCATAGGCCTCCTGCTGTATGGCCCTCATGGCATAGAGGACGCTGCGCAGTCGCCCGGCCGATGGCGGCAGTTTCAACTGATGCTCGGCGAGGGTCACCGCCAGCCGTTCGCTGAGCGCCTGGAACAGCAACTCGCTCCCCTCGCCGGTCAGCGCCGACAGCCAGACGGCCCGCGGCACGCCTTCATCATCCCGCTCGATGCCGGGGGCGCGATCCGCCAGGCAGTCAATCTTGTTATAGATCAGCAGCTGTGGCACCTCGTCGGCGCCGATCTCCTCCAGCACCAGCTGCACCTGGGCGATGTTATCCTCCCGGCGCTCGTCGGCACAGTCGATGACGTGCAGTTGCAGATCCGCCTCCCGGGTCTCCTGCAGCGTGGCCTTGAAGGCCGCCACCAGGTCATGCGGCAGATGGCGGATGAAGCCGACCGTGTCGGCCACTATCGCCGGCCCCACCTCGGCCACCTCGATGCGTCTGAGGGTCGGATCCAGGGTGGCGAACAGCTGATCGGCGGCATAGACCTCGGCTCGGGTCAGGCAGTTGAAGAGGGTCGACTTGCCGGCGTTGGTGTAGCCCACCAGGGAAATGACCGGGATCTGGTTGCGGGTCCGCGCCCGGCGTCCCTGCTCGCGCTGCTTGGCCACCTTGTCCAGGCGCTTGAGAATATGGGTAATGCGGTCACGGATCAGGCGCCGGTCGGTCTCGAGCTGGGTTTCACCCGGCCCGCGCAGGCCTATGCCCCCCTTTTGGCGCTCAAGGTGGGTCCAGCCGCGTACCAGCCGGCTGGAAAGGTGGCGCAACTGCGCCAGCTCCACCTGCAGCTTGCCTTCATGGGTGCGGGCACGCTGGGCGAAGATGTCCAGGATGAGGGTGGTTCGATCCAGCACCCGGCATTCGAACAGACGCTCCAGATTCCGCTCCTGAGCGGGAGAGAGGGCATGATTGAAGATCACCAGATCCGCCCCCAGACGCCGGACCTCGGCGGCAATCTCCTCGGCCTTGCCGGTTCCGACGAAGTACCTGGGCTGAGGAGCAGCCCGCCGCGTGGTGATGGTCGCGAGAGCCTGGGCACCGGCCGAACTGACCAGCATGGTCAACTCCTGCAGATCCTCCCGTTCGCCCTCGTCGGTAAAATCGACATGAACGAGCACGGCCTGCTCACCGGCTTCGTAACGGTCAAACAAGCTTCAGCTCCTTGATGAGTGGCGTTGCCAGGCCTCGGCAACCGAAGAGCACCTGGCGCACGCTTGCCCCTGGGGGCACAGACTCAGTCTTCAGCAGACTGGTCGGGCGCGGTGGCGGGTGCACCATTGCCGTGTTGATGATGGGGGACGGCGCGTGCCGGAACCACGGTGGAGATGGCATGCTTGTAGACCATCTGACTGACGGTATTCTTCAGCAGAATGACGAACTGGTCGAACGACTCCACCTGGCCCTGCAACTTGATGCCGTTGACCAGATAGATGGACACCGGAATCCGTTCACGTCGCAGTGCGTTCAGAAACGGATCCTGTAGTGATTGTCCCTTAGCCATCCTTATTGTCCTTATAGTTTGTTTTATTAAATCAATGCGTTGTTACCCGAAAACGGTACAAGTATACCGTCACTCTGCCGGGCAACCAATGCGGCGCAACACAATATCCACATTCTCTGCCACGCCGGTTTCCAGCCAGATCACATTTTGCCAACCGCGCAGCCAGGTCATCTGCCGCTTCGCCAGCTGACGGCTGGCCACGATACCACGCTCGCGCATCGCATCGTAACCGATTTCACCCGCCAGGTAGTCCCACATCTGGCGATAACCGACACAGCGCATCGAGGGCAGCCCCGGGTGCAGATCGGGCCTGGCCATCAGAGCGCGAACCTCGGCCTCGAATCCCTGTGCCAACATCAGGTCGAAACGCTCGGCAATGCGGCTGCGCAAGGTCTCCCGCTCCCTGGGTGCCAGGGCGAACTGCAGCGTACGGTAGGGCAGCGCCTCGCTCTGGGTGCGCGTCAACTCCGTCAAAGTGTGACCCGTAATGCGGAAAACTTCCAACGCCCGCGACAGACGCTGGGGATCGTTGACATGAATGCGCGCCGCCGCCACCGGATCGATCTGCAGCAACTGCGCATGCAGTGCCGGCCAGCCCAGCTCTTCGGCCTCGCGCGCTATCCGGGCGCGCACCTTCGCATCGGCCGCCGGCAGGGGCGAGAGCCCTTCCAGCAGCGCCTTGAAATAGAGCATGGTGCCCCCCACCAGCAGGGGAATGCGGCCGGCCGCGCTGATGCGGGCCATCTCCCGCAGGGCATCGGCACGAAAATCGGCTGCCGAATAGGCCTGCGCCGGATCGCGAATATCGATGAGCCGGTGCGGCGCTGCGGCCAGCTCGGCGGGCGTCGGCTTGGCGGTGCCGATATCCATGCCTCGATAAATGAGGGCGGAATCGACACTGATGATGTCGCAGGGCAGACGGCGCACCAGCTCCAGGGCCAGGGCCGTCTTGCCCGAGGCCGTCGGGCCCATCAGGAACAGGGCCAGCGGTCGCTCAGTCACGGGAAAACTCCTCTATCAGGGCATCGAGCAAAACGGGCCGCGAACAATTCTCGGCGGTAAGTGCCGCCGGACTCTGCTGCTGCAGTTGGGCCAGCAACTGGCCGGCGCGCGCCAGGGTATAGCTTGGCTGGCCCGCCCGGGCATGGCTTGCCAGCCAGTGGCACAGGGGCTCGAGTTCGGCCGCCTGCGGCTGCGGCGGCCAGGCGGCCAGTTGTGCCAGCAGCACCGGGATCTGACGGGCCAGATCGCAGTGGCGCAGCGCGGCCGGTACCCGGTAGAGCATGAGACTCTCGCCCCGACCGGCTTTGCCCTCCACGCCCAGGCGTTGCAGCCACGCCTGCTGGACTTGCCATTGCTGGCGCTGGGCCGCGCTCAGCCCCAGGGAGAGCGGCATCAGCAATGGCTGGGACGTCAGCCCCTGGGGCCACTGCTGCACCAGATGCACGGCCAGCAGGGCCTGTTCGGCCGCGACCAGATCCAGCAGCCGCAGCTGCTCCGCCTGGGCGATTAGCAGGAAGCGCTGGCGACAGAGCTGCAGTGCCCGCCAGCCCGCCTCGACGGAGTCAAGCAGCCCGCCATCTGCCTCGGTGTGGTGCATGGCGCCACGGCCTGCGTCAATGGCCGGCATCGCCGTGGGGGCGCCCGGTGAGCCGTCAGTCGAGGCGGCGCCGGGCGGTAAGGTGGTCATCAGTGCCTGATAGCCCTGCCGGTGGGCTTCGCTGATACCGCCCGCGGCGGGCCGCTCGGTCTGCCGGTAAGCGTGCCCGGTCGATGGCCGCAGCGGCGTCTGGAGACAGGCAGACTCCGGTGGGCTCCCCCCCTCCGGCAGCGCCGCCATGGGCAACGCCTGCTGCAAGCCCTGGCGGATCACCTGCACGATGAAGTCATGCACCAGGCGGGCATCATGAAAGCGCACTTCATGCTTGGCGGGGTGCACATTGACATCCACCTGGCGGGGATCCACCTCCAGGTAGAGCACATAGGCGGGCAGCGTCTCCACTCCCAGCGCCTCGACACAGGCCTGGCGGATGGCGTGGTTGATGAGCCGGTCGCGCATCATGCGTCCGTTGACATAACTGTACTGCAGCTCGCCAATCGGCTCACTGCCCTGCGGCGGACGCAACCAGCCGTGCAGGGCCAGCCCCTGATGCCGGCTTTCCAGTTGCAGTGCCTGGGCGAGAAACGCCTGGCCACAGGCCGCACTCAGGCGCCGCTGCCGCTCGGCAGGGGTGCTGGCGGCCCGGTACTGGCGGAGCAGCTTGCCATTGTGGCGTAGCTGCAGGCTGACATCGAAGCGGCTAAGGGCCAGACGGCGCAACAACTCGTCGATGTGGGCAAACTCGGTCTTTTCACTGCGCAGGAATTTGCGCCGCGCCGGGGTATTGAAAAAGAGATCCACCACCTCGACCGTAGTGCCGACCGGATGCGCCGCGGGTTTGACCGTCACCTGCATATCCCGCCCCTCGGCACAGGCCTGCCAGGCCTGTTCCTGCTTGGCGGGGCGCGAGGTGAAGGTCAGCCGCGAGACGGCGCTGATGGAGGCCAGTGCCTCGCCGCGAAACCCCAGGCTGGCGATGGCCTCCAGATCGTCCAGGGTCGCCACCTTGGACGTGGCGTGGCGGGACAGGGCCAGCACCAGCTCCTCCTGAGGCACGCCGCCGCCGTTGTCTCGAATGCGGATCAGCTTGCAACCGCCCTTGTCGATGTCGATCTCGATGCGATCGGCGCCGGCATCCAGGCTGTTTTCCACCAGCTCCTTGACCACGGAGGCGGGGCGTTCAACCACCTCCCCGGCGGCTATCTGGTTGGCGAGGATGGCCGGCAGAATGCAAATCGGCATCTCAGCTGGCCGGAATGACGATGACCTGGCCGATGCGCAGGGCATCGGATTTCAGGCTGTTTTGCGAGCGGATGGCACTCATGCTGACGCCATAGCGGGCGGCCAGCACCGACAGGCTCTCGCCGGTCTTCACCACATGCCGCTGCCCCTGGCCATTGCCGCTACCGGCCAGCTGGGTAGCGGCCGGCGGGTTATCGGCATAGTAGCCCCGGATGCCGTTGAAGATGGCACGGGCCAGCTGCCCCTGATAGCGACTGGTGGCCAGCAGAGCCTCTTCCTGGTGATTGGAGATGAAACCGGTCTCGATGAGCAGCGAGGGAATATCCGGCGCCTTGAGCACCGCCAGGCTGGCATGCACGGGCTGGGACTTGTGCAGACGGGCCACACGTCCCAACTGCCCCAGGATCTCCTGTCCCATGCTGTAGCCCTCGCTGCGGGAGTTATCCCAGGAGAGATCCAGTATGGTTTGCGCCAGATAGGGATTGGGTTCCGCCTCGGCGATCACCTTGCCGGCACCGCCCAGCAACTGGGTATGCTTGTCCTGCTGATCCAGCAGTTTGTTCATCTCCTTGTCCACCCGCTTGGCCGACAGTATCCAGACCGAGGCACCGCGGGCCCTGTGGTTATCCACGCTGTCGGCATGGATGGAGATCAGCAACTGCGCCTTGTTCTTGCGGGCAATCTCCGAGCGTTCGTCCAGATCGACGAAGTAGTCGCCCCTGCGGGTCATGACGGCACGCATCCCCGGTTGACGGTTGATGAGCGCGGCCAGCTCCTGGGATACCGCCAGGGTCACGTTTTTCTCGTAGGTTTTTCCCGGCCCGATGGCGCCGGGATCCTTGCCGCCATGTCCCGCATCGATGGCGATGACGATCTCCCCCCCATTGGCGGGGCGCCGCGCCTTGGTTGGCGCGTCACGAACCGCGAGCGGCCGCGGTTGCGCCCGGCTGGCCAGGCTGCCGGTTGTCTCCATGGGAATGATCTTGCCAGCCACCGGCCGCGGCCCGCCAGCGGCCACGCCCTGCGGGCGGGCACTGGCTGATTGCGACGGCGTGCTGGCGCCGGCGCTCAGATCGAGCACCAGGCGGTGGCCATACTGAGCCTGGGGCGCCAAGGTGAACAGTTGGGCCCGACTCTCGCCACTGAGATCGAACACCAGCCGCAAGGCCCCCTGGATCGGCGATGGTGCCTGGCGGATCCCCTTGATCAAAGGACCGGTCTGCCCCAGGCGTGCCAAATCGACCCGCGAGCGGGCCACCCCCTTGAGATCAACCACCAGCCGGGCCGGATTGTGCTCCAGCTGGTGGCTGAAACTGGGCTGGCTCGCCAGATCGAAGACCACCCGCGTCTTGTCGGCCGCCGGGGCCACCCGCAGGCTTTTCAATTCATTGGCAGCCGCGGACCCCAGGGTCAGCAAAAACAGGCAGAAGAAAGTGACTAGTCGTTTCACGGCGCGTATAGCAACTTGATGATGGTTTCACCCAGGGCACTACGGGCCTGTACGCAAACAGTCCGTTGTTCACCCACATAAGCAAGCGTAATGTCCAGATCCGCCGGCGGCAACCAACCGGCCCCCTTTTCTGGCCACTCCACCAGACAGAGACAATCGGGACCGAAATAGTCGCGAATGCCCATGAATTCCAACTCTTCGGGATCGGCGAGTCGATAGAGATCGAAATGATAAACCTGCCAGCGGGGCAATTCATAGGCCTCCACCAGGGTATAAGTGGGACTCTTCACCTTGCCCGCGTGTCCCAGAGCCTGGATGAAACCCCGACTGAGGGTGGTTTTTCCGGCGCCCAGGCTGCCATGCAGATAGATCACGGTGGCCTGACGGCAGGCCAATCCCAGTCGGCGCCCCATGGCAACGGTGGCCGCTTCATCGGCCAGCAACTCGATACGTTCTGTTGACATCATTCCTTCTTCATATCCGGATTGCACAGGGTTTGGATCCAGGGCAGCAGATCCGAGGCCAACAGACCCCGTTCACCAGCGAGGGCCGCGCGATCTGCCGCCTCGCCATGCAGGCAGGCTCCAATCAACGCCGCCTCGTAGCCACTCACTCCCTGGGCCCACAGGCCGGCGATTATACCAGATAACAGATCGCCCATGCCGCCACTCGCCATGCCGGGATTTCCCTCCCGACAGACGCTCAGCCGCTCGCCGTCATAAATCAGGCTGCCGGCGCCCTTCAGCACCACCACCCCCCCATAGCGCTGCTGCAGGGCACGCACCGCCGCATAGCGATCCGCCTCGACCTGCTCGCTGGTCCAGCCCAGCAGCCGCGCCGCCTCGCCGGGGTGCGGCGTCAATATCCACTCCTGTCGCCGCCGCGGCGCTCGTGCCAACCGGTTCAGGCCATCGGCATCCAGCACCAGCGGGCCGGGCTGCGCCATGACCGCCTGCCACTGTGCCTCGGCCCAGACGCATTGCCCGAGGCCGGGCCCCAGTACCCGGACCCTGGCCCAGGCCTGCGCGACGGCGTCCAATTCGCCCCCGAGCATCAATTCCGGTCGCCCCAGCGCAACCGCCAGCCGGTTATCGGCGTGACAAGAGACCCGTACCAGGCCCGCCCCGCTGCGCAGGCACGCCTCCCCCGCCAAGCGGATGGCCCCGGGCATGCCCGGGCCGCCGCCGACCAGCAGCACCCGGCCGCAATCGCCCTTGTGGCTGGTGCGCGCCCGGGGTCTCAGCCGCGCACAGACACTGGCATAGGTGTGGGCCCAGCCCACGGGCGCCCCCCCCTCGTTCAGATCCGGCTCGCCGTCCAGTGTGGCCAGCTGCAGCTCGCCGACCTGCTCGGCGGCCGCGCCAGTCACCAGCCCCGGTTTGAGCCCGATGAGGCACAGGGTCAGGCTGGCCTTGACGGCCGCTCCCAGAAGGCAGCCGCTGTCGGCCTGCAAGCCGGTGGGCACATCCACCGCCAGTACCGGTGCCGCCAGTCGATTGATAAACTCGACATGAGCTAGCACCTCGCCGGTCAGCGTGGTGCTGGGGCCGCTGCCGAGCAACGCATCCACCGCCACGTCCGGCTCGCCCTGCAACGCCGTCAGGGGCGTCTCGCCGCCTCCCCCGGCCAGCCAATCCCGACGAGCCTGCCAGGCCGGTTGCTCGCGGGCCGGCTCGCCCAGGGCCACCACCTTGACCTGATAGCCCGCGGCCCGGGCCAGGCGCGCTACCACATACCCATCACCGCCATTGTTGCCGCGACCACAGAAAATCCACAGCAGCCGCGCCTGGGGCCAGCGCTGACGCAAGGCAATAAAAACCGCCTGGCCGGCGCGCTCCATCAGGCCGTAGAGATCGCCCCCCTGGCTCGCCAGCATGCGCAGCTCGGCCGCCCGGATCTGCTCCGTGGACCAGAGGGGCTGTGCTAGACTGGCGACGGTTTGACTATGCGTGGTAATCATGACGTCTCTCGATCTCGATAAACTGGCCCACGATATCAAGCTCTGGGGCCAAGAGCTAGGCTTCGACCAGGTTGGCATCACCGGGGTCGAGTTGCCGGAAGAGGAGCCCCGCCTGCAGCGCTGGCTCGAGCAGGGCTACCATGGCGACATGGCCTACATGGCCCGTTACGGCCTGCTGCGTGCCCGCCCCGCCGAACTGCAACCCGGTACCCTGGCCGTCATCTCGGTGCGCATGAATTACCTGCCCGCCGACGCCCGCCTGGCCCAGGTGCTGGGCGATCCCGAGCGTGCCTACATCAGCCGTTATGCCCTGGGACGGGACTACCACAAGGTGCTGCGTGCGCGCCTGAAACGCCTGGGCGAAAGGATCCAGGCGGCCACCGGCAGCCTGGAATTTCGCCCCTTCGTCGATTCGGCGCCGCTGCTGGAGCGGCCACTGGCGCAGCGCGCCGGCCTCGGCTGGACCGGCAAGCACAGCCTGCTGCTGAATGAAGAGGCGGGCTCGCTCTTCTTTCTCGGCGAGCTGCTGGTGGACTTGCCTCTGCCCCCGGATCGGCCCCATGGCGGCGACTGCGGCAGCTGCGTCGCCTGCATGACCCTCTGTCCCACCGGTGCCATCGTCGCCCCCTACGTGGTCGATGCCCGCCGCTGCATCTCCTATCTCACCATCGAGCTGGACGGCCCCATCCCCGAGGAGCTGCGTCCGCTGCTGGGCAACCGCATCTATGGCTGCGATGACTGCCAGCTCATCTGCCCTTGGAATCGGTATGCCCAGCTGACGCGTGAGCCCGACTTCGCCCCGCGAGAGGCGCTGCACGCCCCCACTCTGTTGTCGCTCTGGGGCTGGGACGAGGCCGAATTTCTGCGCCGGACCGAAGGCAGCCCCATCCGTCGCATCGGATACCAGAAATGGCTGCGCAACCTTGCCGTGGCACTCGGCAATGCGCCCGGCTCCCACGCTATCATCGACGCCCTGCAGGCGCGTCGCGAACAGGTCTCGCCACTGGTGCAGGAACATCTGGAGTGGGCCCTGAGCCGCCAGCATGCCCGCCGCCACCAGGAGGCCGAGCGCAATACCAAAACGGAACGCCTGATCCGCTGCCTCTACAAGGGGCTGCCGGATCATGCCTGAGGAGGATCAGACATGCAGATACTGGGAGTCGATATCGGCGGCACCGGCATCAAGGGCGCGCTGGTGGACACCGCGCGCGGACAACTGCTCGGCGAGCCCTGGCAGCTGGCGACCCCCCGACCGGCCACCCCGGAAAATCTGGCCCGGGCCCTCACGCAACTGGTGGAACATTTCGCCTGGCGGGGCCCCATCGGCTGCGGTTTTCCCGCCACCGTGCATCATGGGGTGGTCTTTACCGCCTGCAACATCGATCCCGCCTGGGTGAATACCGATGCCGCCACCCTGTTCCGCCAGGCCACCGGCTGCCGTTGCCACCTGCTGAATGATGCCGATGCAGCCGGATTGGCGGAGATGCGCTTCGGCCAGGGACAGGGCCAAAACGGGGTGGTGATGCTGCTTACCCTGGGTACCGGCATCGGTTCGGCGGTATTCGTCGGCGGCACCCTGCATCCCAACACCGAGCTGGGCCAGCTGATGCTGGACGGCGAGATCGCCGAACTGCGCTGCGCCTATGCGGCACTGGCACGGGAGCAGCTCGACTGGCCGGTGTGGGGGGCACGGGTCAACCGCTTCCTGCAACGGCTGGAATACCTGTTCAATCCGGATCTGTTCATCCTGGGCGGCGGCGCCAGTGCCCAGTTGCCGCGCTTCCAAGCGCAGCTGCACACCCGGGCGCCCGTGGTGGCGGCGCGCAGCCTCAACCAGGCCGGCATCCTGGGCGCCGCCCTGCATGCCGCCGAGCAGGAGGCCGGCGCCACGGCGCCGCCGGCCTAGAGATCGTCCAGGCGGTGGGCATTGTGCACCAGGTGGTGCAGGCGATTCTGTTCGGCCACCAGCAGCGCATCCAGCCAGCGCTCCAGATGCGGGGTCTGCATGTGTCGGCGGATCGCCTCCAGCTCGGCGATGACGGCGTTGTCGAGGCGGGTGCCCTGCTCCAGGATCTGCTCCACCGTCATGTACGCCGGTAACGAGCAGCGCTGCAGCTGGGCGGCAAACCCCTCATCCACCTGAAAATCCAGCCAGCTGTGCAACAGGGAGGGATCCGTCTCCTGCAGACAACGCGCGATCTGCTCACTGGCCTGCTCTTCCCGTTTTTGCATGAAGGCCAGCAACAGGCGCGAACGCTCGGCGTCGGCGGCATGCAGCCACCGCTGATAGAGACGCCCCAGGGCGATGTGCATCTCATCGAGATAGATCAGGATATCCTTGAGCTGTTGATAACGCATGCGCCGCCCCCCTGGCTGCCCGACTTGCTCAAAGTATAAGCAATGGCATGCCGGAGCAATGCGAAAAAGCAGTCGGCCTGAACCCGGCTGACCCAGAGTGCGCTGACGTATTGAGAGGAGAAGGATGAACGAATGTGGAGCGGGAAACGAGACTCGAACTCGCGACCCCGACCTTGGCAAGGTCGTGCTCTACCAACTGAGCTATTCCCGCGTCGCAGAAGAAACTTGATGGTCATCACCGGGCACATTGGAGCGGGAAACGAGACTCGAACTCGCGACCCCGACCTTGGCAAGGTCGTGCTCTACCAACTGAGCTATTCCCGCATTATCCGGGTGATGCCGGCTCGGATACCAGAC
>JBFHKO010000030.1:0-17519 GCA_041595355.1 Aeromonadaceae bacterium | reverse complement strand
GATCGACAGTCATGGCTCCCCCTATCAGGAGACGAAGAGCCTGTGCATCAACAGGGGGTTGCCATTCGGTCTACGGGAGGAGGAGCTGGTCTCCAGTGCCATCGGTGAATACCATGGCTGGGATCGCAAGACAGAGCACGACTGACCCGGCGCCCCTGTCACCTGAGGCCCGCTGCGATAACGGCGGGCCCGATTTGTTGGCCAATGTCGGTGCCGGCGCATATCCTTAGACAGGAGCGCAGCCCCCGGGGCGATATCAGCCGGTACCGCGGGCTGGCCCTCCCTGTCAGGAGGAGACGACCATGACCAAAGCCCATCACGCCACCAAAGAGGCGAAGAAAAAACCGACCATGAGCTTGAAGGAAAAACGTGCGGCCAAGAAGCACAAGCATGAAACCACGGATCTGATGAGTAACATCAAGCCCTGAGATCCGGCAGGCGCAGCGGCTTACCGAAGGGCCCGGGCACTGTCCCGGGCCGCTCCTTTGTCGGTCGCCCATCCCGGCCCTGCCGGCCACGACTACAGTTTCAACTGCTCGATGGCCTGCAACACCCGCTTATCGGAAATGGGGTAGGCCGTCCCCAGCGTCTGGGCAAAGAGGGAGACCCGCAGCTCCTCCAGCATCCAGCGGATCTCGGTCACCTCGGGTGGCCAGGGCTGCCCCTTGGGCAGCTTGGCGGTGAGCTGCGACCAGGCCGCCTCCACCGCCTGCACCTTCAGCATGTAGACACGATCGCGATTGGGATCGGTCGGGATCTTCTCCATGCGCCGCTCGATGGCCTTCAGGTAGCGCAGCAGATCCGGCAGCCGCGTTCCGCCGGTTTCGGTCACGAACCCCTTGTGGATGAGCCGCTCCAGTTGCGCCAGGATATCGGAATGGGCAAACGCCAGCTCCAACGTGGCGCGCCCCTTGAGCCGCTTTCGAATGCCATGGGCCAGGGTCAGGATCTGCTCCACCTGCGCGGCGATGTCGACCACGGCGTCGTTGAGCCCGCCGCGCACCCGCTCCTTGAGCGCCTCGAAGGCCTCCGGCTCCCATACCGGTGCCCCGCCTTCCGTCATCAGCCTGTCGCAGCCACAGCGAATGCAGTCATCGATGAGATCCGATACCTTGCCGAACGGAGTGAAGTAGAGGCCGAGCTTGGCCTTGTTGGGCAGTTTTTCCTGCAGGTACTTGATGGGTGACGGCACGTTGAGCAGGATGAGTCGCCGCTGCCCCGCCCACATGGCCTCGGCCTGGGAGAGGGGGTTGTCGAACAGCTGGATGGCCACGCCGTCCCGCTGATCCACCAGCGCCGGATAGGCCTTGACCTCGAAACCGGCGCGCCTTTGGCTGTACTCTTGCGGCAGCGGACCAAAGCTCCAGAGCGTCAGCCCCTCCTGCTCGAGATCGTCATCGGCTACCTGGGAGAGGGTCTGCTGCACCCGCTCACGCAGCGACGCTTTCAGCGCCTGCAGATCCTTGCCCTCCGCCACCTTGCGCTGGCGCTCATCCACCACCCGGAAGGTCATCTTCAGATGCTCGGGCACCGCTGACAGATCCCAGTTCTCGCGCGCCAGGCTGACCCCGCTCATTCGCTTGAGCTGCCGCTCGATGCCATCCAGCAGCGGGCCTTCGCCGGGCACCAGGGCGCCCAGCAGGGCATCGGCGTAGTTGGGTGCCGGCACGAAATTCTTGCGCAGCGGCTTGGGCAGCGACTTGATGAGGGCGATGAAGAGCTCCTTGCGCAGTCCCGGTATCAGCCAGTCGAACCCCTCGGGCTCGACCTGATTGAGCACCGCCAGCGGGATGTGCACCGTGACGCCATCGGCGGCCTCGCCCGGCTCGAACTGGTAGCTCAGCTTGAACTTGAGCCGTCCCTGGTGCCACTGGTTGGGGTAATCGAGCTCGCTGACATGGCTGGCATCGCCCCTCATCAGCATCTCGCGTTCAAAGTCGAGTCGCTCCGGATCCGTCTTGGCGACCTCCTTCCACCAGCTGTCAAAGTGACGCGCCGAGACAATGGTCTCCGGCAGACGCGCATCGTAGAAGGCGAACAGGGTCTCGTCGTCCACCAGTATGTCGCGACGCCGCGACTTGGCCTCCAGTACCTCCACCTCCTCCAGCAGCTTGCGGTTGTCGCTGAAGAAACGGTGGCGGGTCTCGAACTCCCCCTCCACCAGCGCGCGGCGGATGAACAGCTCCCGGCTCAGCACCGGATCGATGTCGCCATACTGCACCTCGCGATCGGCCACCAGCGTGAGACCGTAGAGGGTCACCTTCTCGCTGGCGAGCACGGCACCGGCCTTCTTCGACCAGCGCGGATCGCTCCAGGCGCGCTTAAGCACATGCTGGGCCAGCGGTTCCACCCATTCCGGCTGGATGCGCGCCGCCACCCGGCCGAAGAGGCGGGAGGTCTCGGTCAGTTCGGCCACCAGGCTCCACTTGGGCGGCTTTCTGGCCAGCCCCGAGCCGGGAAAGATCAGGAAGCGGGCGTTGCGCGCCCCCAGGTACTCCTGCTTGTCGCCATCTTTCATGCCGATATGGCTGAGCAGGCCGGTCAGCAGGGCGCAGTGGATGGCGCGATAGTCGGCCGGCACCGTGTTGTGCGCCAGCCCAAGCTCCCGCGCCGCCTGCCGGATCTGGTAGTGGACATCCTGCCACTCGCGCACCCGCAGATAGGCCAGGAACTCCTTCTGGCACTGCTTGCGGAACTGGTTCTGGGACAGGGCCTGCTGCTGCTCGCCAAGATAGCGCCACAGATTGAGGTAGGCCTGAAAATCGGAGTCCTTGTCCTCGAAACGGCGATGACTTTCGTCGCTGGCCTGCTTTTTGTCCATCGGCCGCTCGCGCGGATCCTGGATGCTGAGCGCCGCCGTGATAACGAGTATCTCCTCGAGACAGTCGAACTGCGGCGCCGCCAGCACCATGCGTGCCAGCCGCGGATCCAGCGGAATGCGGGCCAGCTGACGCCCCAGCGCCGTCAGCCGCAGACCGGCAGCATTGGCCGCCTGGCCCTGCTCCACCGCGCCCAGCTCTTCCAGCAGCCGCACGCCATCCTTGATATGCCGGCTGTCGGGCGGCTCGACGAAGGGAAAGCGCGCCATGTCGCCGAGCCCCAGCGACAGCATCTGCAATATGACCGAGGCCAGGTTGGTCCGCAGTATCTCCGGATCGGTGAATTCCGGTCGTCCCAGGAAGTCCGCCTCCGAATAGAGCCGGATGCAGATACCATCGGCGACCCGCCCGCAGCGCCCCTTGCGCTGGTTGGCACTGGCCTGGGACACCGGCTCGATGGGCAGGCGCTGCACCTTGGTTCTGTAGGAGTAGCGGCTGATGCGCGCCGTACCGGGATCGATGACATAGCGGATGCCCGGCACCGTCAATGAGGTTTCGGCCACGTTGGTGGCCAGCACGATGCGCCTTCCGGCATGGGCGCTGAATACCCGGTTCTGCTCGGCATTGGAGAGACGCGAGTAGAGTGGCAGTATCTCGGTGTCGCGCAGATTTTGCCGCCGCAGCGCCTCGGCCGTGTCGCGAATTTCGCGCTCGCCGTTCATGAAGATCAGAATGTCACCCAACCCCTCCCGGCACAGCTCGTCCACGGCATCGAAGAGCCCCTGCAACGGGTCGGACTCCTTGCCGGACTCCTCCTGCGCCTCATGCCAGGGTCGATAGCGCACCTCCACCGGAAAGGTGCGCCCGGACACCTCTATGACGGGGGCATTGCCGAAGTGACGGGAGAAGCGCTGGGGATCGATGGTCGCCGAGGTGATGACGAGCTTGAGATCCGGCCGTTTGGGCAGCAGCTGCTTCAGGTAGCCGAGGATAAAGTCGATGTTGAGGCTGCGCTCGTGCGCCTCGTCGATGATGAGGGTGTCGTACTGGCTCAGCAGCCTGTCGTTCTGGATCTCGGCCAGCAGTATGCCGTCGGTCATCAGCTTGACGTAGGAATCGGCGCTCACCTGATCGTTGAAGCGTACCTTGTAGCCGACATGACTGCCCAGCTCGCACTGCATCTCCTCGGCGATGCGCGCCGCCACGCTGCGCGCGGCCAGCCGCCGCGGCTGGGTATGACCAATGAAGCCCTCCCGCCCCCGCCCGACCTCGAGACAGATCTTCGGCAGCTGAGTGGTCTTGCCCGAACCGGTTTCACCGGCCACTATCACCACCTGATGCTCGCGGATGGCGCGGGCGATCTCCTCCTTCTTCTGGCTGACCGGCAGCGCCTCGGGGTAGCTGACGGCCGGCACCCGGCTGCGGCGCGCCTCGGCGCGGGCTTCGGCCTGGGCGACCTCGACGGCCAGTTTGCCGAGCAACGCGGTCCGTTTGCCGGCCGGCAGCTTGTGCAGCCCGCCGAGACGACGCCCCAAACGCAGGCGATCGGCCAGCAGGCAGCATTCCAGCCGGCGCGTCAGTGCCTGATGGTCGGGTTGTTCGGCGGTGGCGGAGATGGAGTGAGACAAGACGTAATTCCCCTGCAAAAAGTCAGGACCCGGAAGCAGCCGGGCGGCAAAGGAGGGATCCTAGCAGGAAAAGGCGGGAGTGAAAAATGGCGAGCCCGCGAGGGGCGGGCTCGCCAGCCGGAAACGGCTTACTTTACCAGCACCCGGGCATTGCGCGCCTGTACCGGGCGGTTGTTGGGATGCTTCATCACCGCCTCGAAGCGCGCTATCTGCTCCTTGGACGCCGTCATGGGCTGCTTGAGCACCAGCCAGCGCACCCCTTCGGAGCAGGGCGGCGTGGTCAGGGAGCCGGCGAAGCGGTAATAGCGCTGATCGGTCGGCAGCAGCGCCGAGACATCCACCGGCGTGCTCAGCACCTGGTGCTCACCGGCCTGCTCCGGCATGGCCTGCCACAGGGAGGCGAGCAGCGGGTTGGCCGCGCCCTCTTCGAACATCAGACCGATGACGCTGAGGTTACCCTGGGCATCGGCATGCACCAGATGCATCTCCAGCGGGAACGACTTGCCGTCGATGAGATTTTCGCTGGGGGCGTGGAAATGGAACTGCTTGAGCTGGAACGGCTGACCATCCACCTGGATCTGACTGCCGGCGGCATAGTTGACCTGCACAGTGTGACCGTTGTTGAGGATCTCGTTGCCACCGGCCTTATACGCGAAAGGCAGCGCGGGCAACTCGGCCTGGAAACCACCACTGATATCGATGGGCGACTGGCTCTTGCCGCTGCCGCAGAGCGCGAATTCCGGGGCCAGCTCCCCCCAGTGCTCAGGGCTCGCCTTGCCTTCATACCCCCAGTGCACCCCCTCCTGGGCCATGGCCACCGAACCGGCCAGTAAAGAGCACACCGCTATCGCCTTGTTGATCTGTTTCATTGTAATAATGCTCCTGACCTGACGCATCCAGCGTCGGTCGCAGTATGGGTATCTCATCGTCCTGGTGGTCCGGCGACTCGCATCCACCCCAGCAGGACGATTCCCGGTTGTCGCCCTTGAGATGCGATACAACCGGCACCCATGCTGCCATCGGGGAACAAGGCGATATTTGTCACAGATCAAGCCGGCGGCATCAGGAGACCCACAAAGGGCCCGCCCGTGGCCTCGACACTCAAGGCAGCGCCCGTCCGCGAGCCGTCACCCAGAGCGCATACCACTCCTGGTGCGACAGAGTCACGCCCAGCGCCTCGGCACAAGCGCGGATCCGCAGCGGACTGCTGCTGCCGATCAGCGGCTGGATCCGCGCCGGGTGGCGCATCAGCCAGGCCAGCAACAGGGCCTCCCGGCTAATGCCGTGTACCGCGGCCAACTCCGCCACCAGGGCACAGGTCGCCTGATCCGCCGCGCTGCTGTGCGCCAGGGGCGCACCACTGTAGCGCCCCTGGGCCAACGGTGCCCAGGCCTGCAGCTGGATCTGCTGCTGACGGCAGTAATCGACCAGACCATCCAGTGGCAGCACGCCCTGACCCTGACGATCGTTGACGGTCACCCCGGCTTCCAGCCAGTCACGGTGATGCAGGCTCATCTCCAGCTGATTGGCGACCAGCGCCTCGGGCAGGTATTGCTGCAAAAATCGCATCTGGGACGCGCTCATGTTGGACACCCCCAGGTGGCGCGCCAGATCAGCCTGCCGCAACCGGGACCAGGTCTCGGCCAGCTGCTCCGGCTCCAGCAGGGGATCGGGCCGGTGCAGCAACAACACATCCAGATGTTCGGTATGCAGTCGCTTGAGGGAGCCTTGCACGGCGGCCTGTATATGCGCGGGGGAAAAGTCGTAATGACCCGGCCCCTGGCCCGGCAGCGCCGGGCGAATACCGCACTTGCTCTGCAAATAGATCTTGTCCCGCAGTCCGGGACGCTGCTTTAGCACGCAGCCAAACGCCTCCTCGGCCTTGCCACAGGCATAGATGTCGGCATGATCGAAGAGGTTGATCCCCACCTCCAGCGCCGTCTCGATGGCCAGCTCCGCCAGCCGCACATCTTCATCGAACAGGGGATGCTGATCCCAGCTGCCGCCGAACCCCATGCACCCCAGGCCCAAACGACTGACCCCCGGCAGCAGCTGTTGCAGTGGAATATCGACCATGGCTTGCCTCCTTTGCCCAAGCGACTCCGCTTAAGTGTAGGCGCTGCGCATCACCGCCGATGCGCCAGCGCCCCGGAGCCGAAAAAACGAGAGGCTGCCTCCTGAGCAGCCTCTGGCAACGGACATCGGTGAGCAGGGCCCCGAAGGTCCATCGTCAGCCCGCGGGCGCCTGCTGGCGACAGCTCAACTGACGCTGCTCCCACTGGATCTGGGCCGCGGCGCGTTGCTCGGTGAAACCGAGGCCCGGACCGACATAGTGGATGCCACCGCCGTCCGGATGCAGGTACGCCAGCCGGGTTTCGCCATCCAGGCGCACGGCCACCGCTGGCAGTGGCGTCGCGAAGAAGGTCACCCGCAGCGGCAAGGCGGGTTGCTCGCAGGCATAGTCGATGGGGCCCTCGCTGGGTACCAGGGCAAACTGGGCCTGCAGCCGTGAAATCTGCTCAAGGTAACGCATCTCGATGCACACGCTGATGTCGGCGACCTCGGCACAGGCATCGCGTTGGACCTGCCAGGCCGCCAGCTCCCCGGCCACATCCACATCGGCCGGCTGCGCCTGGGCAGGCAGGCCCGCATAGAGCTCACGCAGCTCGGTATCCAGCGCCTGCAATGGCGCACGCTTGCATAGGCGGCTCAGGATGGCATCTTCCCCCGCCTGACGGCAATCCAACGGTGCGAGCCGCACCCCGGCCGTTGATGGCGCGGCGGCAATGGCGATGCCGCCATCCTCACCGGCAGTAGCGACTGCGCTCGAGGCCGTATCCGGCATGGCCGCCAGGGCTGCCGAGCCCGCCCACAGCATCAGCCACCCTGACAGTGACACTCCCTTGACCGAAACAACACCCATGCAACGCACTCCAATATGAGACAGGCAGACGGACGCTAGCCTACACGGGGTCACATCATCAACGCAAAATGATTTATCCGCCCGCCAGCACTCATTGGCCCAGACGCTCCAGCTCGCCAGGGGCAAACTCGTCCACCTGCAACGCAGCGATGCGCATCCGCTCCGCCTGACGCAGCTGCTCGGCTTCGGCGGGCGTCAGTATCGCCTGGGCCTCCGCCTGCTCCAGCACGCTGGACAGGCTGGCATGGGCAGGCAGCTGACCGGCCTTTTGCGCCTGCTGCAACCGCTCCTCGAGGGGCTGGGTAGCCACCAGGGCGCGAAAGGCCAGCTCGACCTGACCCACGGCATCCGAGTCCTCCGGGCGCCAATAGCAAAGCTGGGTCAGGCGCTCGCGCATGGCCCCGGGTTGCATGATGTCACGGCAGATCTGCTGCTGCACCCGGTCTCTTGCGCCGCGATAATGCATGCCCAGCGGAAAGATAAGCCGCGCCAGCCACCAGCCCAGCAGGCGGTTCGGCAGATTGTCGAACACCCCCTGCAAGGCAGCGCCTATCTGCGCCAGCGCCCGCTGCAGCGCATAATGCAGCAGCGGCAGTTCCGCGGCCGGACGGCCCTCATCCTCGAACATCTTCAGCGTCGCCGAGGCCAGATAGAGCTGGCTCAGCACATCCCCCAGGCGGGCCGACAGCATCTCCCGGCGTTTCAGACTGCCACCCAGGGTCAGCATGGCCACGTCGCTGCAGAGGGCCAGCGCCCGGCTCATGCGGGTCAGTTGTCGATAATAGCCGGCGCTGGCTCCCGAAACCGGTGTGCGCTCGAGCCGGCCCAGGGTCAGCCCCGAGCCCAGCGCCAGCAACAGGTTGCGACCGGTAAAGGCCATGTGGCGCAGCAGCAGGCCATCGAAACGGCTGACGGCCTGCTCCTCATCGGTCTCGCCGGCGGCCTCCAGCTCGGCCAGCACGAAGGGATGACAACGGATCGCCCCCTGACCGAAGATCATCAGGTTACGCGTCAGTATGTTGGCCCCCTCCACCGTGATGGCAATGGGAATGCCGGTGTAATGGAAGGCCAGGTAGTTGTGGGGCCCCCATTGCAGGCCCCGCCCGGCATGCACATCCATGGCATCGTTCAGGACCTGGCGCGCCAGCTCGGTCATATGGTACTTGGCAATGGCGGTGATGATGCCGGGCCGCTCGCCCATATCCAGGCCGGTGGTGGTCAATCTGCGCGCCGCCTCCATCTGGTAGGTGAGGCCGGCGATGCGCGCCAGGGCCTCCTGCACGCCCTCGAAGCGCCCGATGGGCAAACCGAACTGGCGACGCACCGTGGCATAGGCACTGGTGGTCAGGGTCGCCAGGTGACCACAGGCCGTTCCCAGTGCCGGCAGCGAGATGCCCCGCCCGGCCGAGAGCGATTCCACCAGCATGCCCCATCCCTTGCCGGCATAGGCCCAGCCGCCGATGATCCAATCCAGGGGGATGAAGACATCCGTGCCGCGGGTGGGACCATTGAGAAATGCCTGCCCCATGGGGTAGTGGCGCACGCCCGTCTCCACGCCCGCCAGGTCAGTGGGGATCAGCGCACAGGTGATGCCGTAATCGGTCTGCTCGCCCATCAGATGATCGGGATCGGAGAGTTTGAAGGCCAGTCCCAGCACGGTGGCGCAAGGGGCCAGGGTGATGTAGCGCTTGTCCCAATTGAGGCGGATGCCGATGATGCTCTCCCCCTGCCATTCGCCCCGGCACACGATGCCCTGATCCGACATGGCACCGGCATCCGAGCCGGCCTCCAGCCCGGTGAGGGCAAAACAGGGAATGGCCTCACCCGATGCCAGCCTGGGCAGCCAGTCGTCCTTTTGCGCCTCGGTGCCATAGTGCAACAACAGCTCGGCAGGGCCGAGGGAGTTGGGTACCATGACGGTGACCGCGGCACTCAGGCTGCGGCTGGCGATGCGCGCCACTATGGTGGAGTTGGCCAGGCTGGAGAACCCCAGGCCGCCGTAGCGCGTCGGGATGATGAGCGCAAAGAAACCCTGGGTACGCAAATAGTCCCAGACCTCGGGGGACAGATCCTTGGCGCCCGTGATGCAGTCGAAGTCGCTGACCATGTCCAGCAGCCGCGACACCTTGTCGTCGATGAATGCCTGTTCCTCGGCGGTCAACGCCGGCTTGGGATAGGCGAGCAGACGGGACCAATCGGGCCGTCCACTGAACAGCTCGCCATCCCACCATACGCTACCGGCAGCCATCGCCTCCTGCTCGGTACGCGACAGTGGTGGCAGGATGCGCTTGAAGTGGCGAAACAGGGGCGCGGTCACCCAGCGGCGACGCCAATCACTGCGCCTCAGAATAACGGCACCACCGACCAGCAGCGCGAGCAGCAGCAAGAGCAGAATCCATCCCATGACCAGCCTCCATAAGTAGCAGAGTGCGGAACAGCCAACCGACAACGGTGCCGGCGGGCCACCCCAACGGGGTCAGGCTGGATGCAGACGGAAATAACGAAGGAGAGAATGCCAGCCTGGCCGGGGCGACGCGAGCAGCTCCGCGGACACCGAAGGTGCACAATTGACAACGCCTGCTTAAACCCTAGTTGCCTCACCCCGGCTGTCAAGGCGGCCGGCCGCACGGCGAAAATCGATTTTTTTGCAGACAGGCTGAACTATTTGGCGGGAGTGGACTCTATATCTATGCCACTGCAATTAAGCATTAAGTCTTTACCCGGTCAGCCTTGTGCCAACCGGGTTTTTTTTGTTTGCGAGAGATCTGCAGGAGAGCCGGGCCGGCGATGCCGCCGGCCATTGGGCGCTCAGCCCTCCCCCTCCTCCAGGTAGGCATAGCCCTGCAGACCGGCATCCAGATCCTGCAGCAGGGCCGTGCGGGTGGCCTCGTCCAGAGAGGGCAGATCCGCCAGTTGCTGGTAATTGTGGCGAATGCGATCCGGATCGATGTTGACGTAGCGCAGCAGGTTTTCCACCGTATCACCACGGGTGATGTGGCTGATGACCGGCTTGCCGTCGGCGTCCAGGCTGATGTCGGCACTGTGGGTATCGCCAAACAGGTTATGCAGATCCCCCAGGATCTCCTGATAGGCCCCCACCAGAAAGAAGCCCATGTAACAGGTCTCGTCGGGTCCGAAATCAGGCATCGGCAGCGTTGTTTCCACCCCCACCCCATCGACATATTGATCGATCATGCCATCCGAATCGCAGGTGATGTCCATCACCACGCCGCGGCGCAGGGGCGGCCGATCCAGGCCGCTCAGGGGCATCACCGGGAAGATCTGATCGATGCCCCAGGCATCCGGCAGCGACTGGAACAGGGAGAAGTTGACGAAGCACTTGTCGGCCAGCGTTTCGTTCAGCTCATCCAGCATCGCCCTATGCTGGCGGTTGACCGGATTGAGCAGCCGTTTGACCTGCAGGCAGAGGTTGAGGTGCAACTCCTCGGCCCAGGCCCGCTCGTTGAGGGTCAGCAGTCCCATGGTGTACTGGGCATGCACATCCGCCAAGTCGGCCACAGAGTCGTGGAAGAGTTCCAGTAGCCCCGGATCCTCGTCATGCAGATCGAGCCAGCCTTGCCACATGTTTTGCAGCAGCAGCGGCGCCGTCTCCTCGGGCGGATTCATGGCCTGCTCCTCGACACCCTCCACGCCGATGACGTTGGATACCAGCATGGCATGGTGAGCGGTGATGGCTCGCCCCGACTCGCTGATGATGGTCGGGTGCGGCAGATCGAACTCCCGACAGACATCGCCGATGCCCCAGACCACGTTGTTGGCATATTCCTTGAGACTGTAGTTGGCCGAGCAGTGACTCTGGGAGCGGCTGCCCTCGTAATCCACCCCCAGGCCGCCGCCGACATCCACCACATCGATGGGCGCCCCCAGGCGCCGCAACTCGGCGTAGAAGCGGCCACACTCCCGGATGCCACCCTGAATATCCCGGATATTGGCGATCTGGGAGCCGAGGTGAAAGTGCACCAGCTGCAACCAATCCAGTTTGCCCGCCGCCTGCAGGCGCGTGACCAGATTCAGGATCTGGGCGGCGCTGAGACCGAACTTGGATTTGTTGCCGCCACTGGCCTGCCACTTGCCGGCCCCCTGAGAGGCCAGCCGGGCACGGACGCCGATGCGCGGCACCACATGCAGCCGGGCCGCTTCTTCCAGCACCAGCTCCACTTCGGAGGGCTTCTCCACCACGATGTAGACCTTGTGCCCCATCAAACCGCCGAGCAGGGCATGGCGGACATATTCTCGGTCCTTGTAGCCGTTGCAGACGATCACCGAGCCCTCGGCATGATGCTGGGAGAGCACGGCCAGCAGTTCCGGCTTGGAGCCCGCCTCAAGACCCAGGCGAGGCTTGTCACCGAAGGCCCGGGCAATGGACTCGATGACCTGGTTCTGCTGATTCACCTTGATGGGGTAAACGCACTGATAGCTGCCCGCATAGCCGTAATTTTCGATGGCCTGCTGAAAGGCGTCGAACAGGGCATCCACCCGGCTCTTGATGATATCGGGAAAGCGCAGCAGCACCGGCGCCGCATAGCCCTGCTGGCGCAGCTGCTCGATGATCTCGACCAGCACGATGCGACAATCTGGCCGGTTGCGATCCGGGGTGGCCACGACCCGCCCCTGGGCGTCGAGATGAAAAAAGCCAGCGCCCCAGTAGGGCAGGTTGTATACCTTGAGTGCATCGGTCGCGGACCAGGTCATAAAGCGCAGTGCCTCGCAAGAAAGGACAGTGGAACTGTCGTGACAAAGAAAGCGGCTCAGGAACCCATGAGCCTTTACAGGAGGTTAGCAAATCTGGCGCCGCACTGTCCTGCTCGGCGGCCCCAGGCCGCCGTTGCGGCCAAAAAACAACGAGAGCCTGGCGAACCGATCGCCGGGCTCTCGTCATGGCGTGCCCCTCGGGCCGGCCTCCCTCCCGCAACCGGGAGGCACCGCTCAGCGGCGCACCGCGCTCAGAAATTCCTGCCGGGTCGCCGGATTGCTCTTGAACTGGCCACCCAGAGAGGTGGTGGTGGTGACGCTGGTGGCATCCATCACGCCACGCGCCTTCACGCAATAGTGGGTGGCCGTCATGCTGATGGCCACGTCATCGCTGTCCAGCAGGGCTTGCAGTGCCACCAATATCTGCTGGGTCAGCCGCTCCTGCACCTGAGGGCGCTTGGCAAAAAACTGGACGATGCGATTGATCTTGGACAGGCCAATCACCTTGCTGCGGGGAATGTAGGCGACGGTGGCCGTGCCATCTATGGTCACAAAATGATGTTCACAGGTGCTGGTGACCGTGATGTCGCTGACCTTGACCATCTCGTCCACCCCCATCTTGTTCTCGATGACGGTGATCTTGGGAAAGTCGGCATAATCAAGGCCGGAGAAGATCTCCTCCACATACATCTTGGCGATGCGCTGGGGCGTCTCGGCGAGGCTGTCATCCGCCATGTCCAGTCCCAGAACCTGCATGATCTGCAACATGTGCCCCGCTATGCGCTCTTTCTTTTCTTGGGGTGTCAGCGGGTTGTCCACCCGGGGCGTCTCCAGGCCCCTGGCTTCAAGGGCGGAGCGAACCAGAATGGCTTCACTGCTCAGGCTTGTCATTACGTATTCTCCAGCACCATCAATTCGCACCTTCATCAGCCGAGCGCGGCTCGCAAGCCCACAGGCTAGGGTTCCGGGCCCGCCGCGTCAACCCATAGGCCCAGCGCGGCAGGCCCAAGACGACAATCTTGTAACCTTTTGCTTACCCGAGTGCAACGGGGGGCCGCTATTATACCGAAAATCGCGCTTAATTCGGCGCTTCCCGACAATGAGCGGCCGCCAGAGACCCAATTGCAATCTGCAATTGCAAATTGCAATCCTCAATTGCAATTTGCAACCAGCAGTGGCCACCGATCGCACTAAACCGGGAAAACTACTGTCATTGTTGGCAGGTATGCGCCTGAAAAAGTTGGCACGGATATTTCATATATCTACTTCGTAAACCAGTTTTATCCCGTGCTCTCTTCAGCAGCAGCTGAAGTTAGGCCAGCCACTTAAGTGGGCTGGCCATTTTTTTGTCCGCACGCCGCCGGCAACGGATGCAAAAAAGGCCGCATGGCGGCCCGAATGACTTACACGGCGGCACCGGATCCGGCCCGCGAGCTACGGAGGCTCAGGAAAGCTGGTGACTCAGGCTCAGTACGGCGCTGAAGCTCTGCCGCAAGCTGTTCTGCAATTCGCTGACCCGCCGGCTCAGCAGCGGCCACTCCTCCTGCTGGCAGGCCTGCTCCAGGCTCAGGGCCTGATCACGGCACACTAGGGCGCCATAGGTGGCACAGACGGACTTGAGGCTATGCGCCAGCAATTTGAGCGACTCCCGATCCTGAGCAGCCAGCGCCTGGGCCAGGCCACGCAGGCTCTGTTGACCATCCTCGACGAACAATGTCACCAGTTCCGGCAACAGCTCGCCGCCGGTATCCCGATCCAGCTGATCGAGGATATCGCGTTCTATCCACTTCATCTCCTACTCCCGTGCAGGTATTGGCTTACGCCATTATTATGTTTTGCTTATGTTTTAGTTATGCTTTGCCGGTCTTTTGCCAGCTTTGCAACTTGCGATAGAGGGTCGAGGGGCTGACCTCCAGCAACCTGGCCGCCTGAGGAATGTTGCCCTCGCAGGCGGCGATGGCCTCAAGGATAGCCTGACGCTCCACCTCCGCCAAGGGCAATATGACCGCTGACGGCATCACCGGTGGCGTCGCGGGCTGCATTGCGCTGGTCTCTTGGACCCCGCCGGCAGAGGCCGCCGGGACCGCCAGAAGATGGGCGGGCAGCATCTCGACCCGGATCTCCGGGCCCGGGTTCATCACCACCACCTGGCGGATGATATTCTGCAACTGGCGAATGTTGCCGGGCCATGCATAGGCCAGCAGGGCACGGCGGGCCGTCTCGGTGAAGCCCGTGAACACTTTTCCCTCCTCCAGGGAGAAATCATGCAGGAAGTGTTCGGCAATGCGCAGCACATCATCACCCCGCTCGCGCAGCGGCGGCAGGTGGACCGGTATCACATGCAGGCGATAGTAGAGATCTTCGCGAAAACGCCCGGCCGCCACCTCCTGCAGGGGATCCCGATTGGTGGCACAAACGATGCGCACATCGACTTTCACACTCTGGGAGCTGCCCACTTTCTGGACCGCGCCGGTCTGCAGGAAGCGCAGCAGCTTGCTCTGCAGCTCCAGATCCATCTCGCACAACTCATCCATGAACAGGGTACCGCCATCGGCCTTGCCGGCAGCGCCGGTACGCTCGTTGACCGCGCCGGTGAAGGCCCCCTTCACATGGCCAAAAATCTCGCTCTCCATCAGTTCCCGGGGAATGGCCGCACAATTCAGGGCCACAAAGGGCTGCGCATGCCGCGGGCTGAGACGATGAATCGCCTCGGCACACACCTCTTTGCCGGTGCCGCTTTCGCCGGTAATGAAGATGGTGGCCTTGGAGGCGGCCGCGGTTTCAATACGAGCGTAGACCTCCTGCATCGCCAGACTGGCGCCGACAAAGCCCTCGAATCGTTCGCGCTGAAATCCGTTACGGTAGTGATTGACCAGCCGATCCAGCTGCCGGTAATGGAGGCTGTTGCGCAGGGTCACCCGCAGCCGCTCTGCAGATACCGGTTTGCTGATGAAGTCATGAGCACCGAGGCGCATGGCCTCCACCGCCAGATCCACCGAGCCGTGACCGGTCATGACGATGACGCAGACGCCCAGCTGCTGCTCGTTCAGAAAGCGCAGTATCTCCATGCCGCTCATGTCCGGCAACTGCAGATCCAGCAGCAGGATATCCGGCGGTTGCCGGCGGATCGCCTCCATGGCCGCCTGACCACTGTTGGCCAGGCTCAGCACCAAGGGTTCATCCTTCAGGTACGCCTGATAGACCGCTGCCAGCGGCGTTGAATCCTCGACCATCAAAAGGCTGGCCTGGCTCTGCTGCATGGGGCTCACCTCCGAATGGGAATGGCAAATGTCGTGATTATAGCGGGCAGGCTCTCAAACGGGATTGTCGATGTCGATGAAGGAGACCTGCAATCCATGCTGGGCGGCCAGCCAGTTGCCCAGCGCCTGCACGCCATAGCGCTCCGTTGCGTGGTGACCGGCCGCGAAGAAGTGAATGCCCATTTCCCGGGCAATATGGATGCTCTGCTCCGACGCCTCGCCGGTGACGAAGGCATCCAGCCCCTGCTCGGCCGCCTGCATCAGATAGCCCTGCCCGCCCCCCGTACACCAGGCCAGGCGCCGGATCTGCGCCGGGCCGCCATCGCCGCAGTGCAGGGGCGTACGCCCCAGCCGGCTGGCCAACCGCCCGGCAAACGCCGCTCCGCTCAGCGGCTCAGCCAGGCTGCCCACCAGCGCCAGGCTGCGCGGATTGCCCGCTTCCAGGGGGGCCTCGATGCGGATGTCCAGCAACCGGGCCAGCTGGGCGTTGTTCCCCAGCTGCGGGTGGGCATCCAGTGGCAGATGATAGGCCAGCAGATTGATGTCCCGGCCCAGCAGCGCCTGCAGGCGCCGTTTTTTCATGCCGCGAATGGACGGCGCCTCGTTGCCCCAGAAGTAGCCATGGTGAACCAGAATGGCATCGGCATCCCGAGCGATGACCGCATCGATCAAGGCCTGGCTGGCGGTCACCCCGGTGACAAGATGGCGAATGCAGGTCCGCCCCTCGACCTGCAGGCCGTTGGGGCTGTAATCCTTGAAGGCATCCGGCTCCAGCAACTGGTTGCAGATGGCCTCGAGTTGCACATTGGTCAGCATGGCAGCGCCTCCTGAATGGGATGATGGCCCGCTCGCCGGGCCGGCAGGAGAGAGACTCACTCCTGGGGATTGTAGGCGACCACCTTGCCGGCGGTGCCACCTATCTGGTTGACGCGCGACAGCATGCCTTCCAGCTTGCTCTTGGAGACATCCGGCCCCACCGTCACCCGGCTCAGTTGCGTGCCACCACTGGACCAGCTGCGTACCGAGGCCGGCAAGCCCGCGGCCCGCAACCTGGACACCAGGGCCTGAGCATTGGTGGTGTTGGAGAAGACCCCGACCTGGATCACCCAGGCCGAGCTGTTGAAGGCCGGCTGGGCTGGCCGACTCTGCACCGTCGTGGCCGTCGGCTTGGCCGCGATCACCTCGGTGAGCGGCTTTATTTCAGGCACGAAAGGCTTCACCTGCGGGGTGAAAGGCTTGGGTGCCGGCACCGGCTCGGCCTTGGGCGCTGCGGTTGCCGTGGTCGCGGTGGCAGCCGGCTCGAGCTTGGCCTGTGGCTGGCTGGCGATCGGCGGCGCCGGTGTCAAAGTGACCGGCTGCGGCTGGCTGACAGCGCCGCCCGCCACCACCTGGTTGGCCGCGGGCCCCTCGCCGCCCAGCGTCAGGGGCTGCGCGGTCTCCTCCACCGTCCACTGCTCGGACTCCGCACCTGCCGTCGCCCCGGCCGCCGAGACCTGGGCCGTTGCGCCGGCAGGCAGCACGACCTCGGGATTGGCCGCCTGGGCTTCGGGACGCAGCGGTACGCTGGCGATGGGCTCCTGGGTGCCGGCCGGCTTGCCGGTCAGCAGATCCGGCAGGAAGATGATACCCAAGGACACCAGTATCACGGTGCCAATCAATCGGTTCTGAAACTGTGTGGCCAAAACGCGTTCCCTACCTATTCCGTTGTTTCCAAAGCCAAAATACCGGCAACTGTGTAAAACGAGCCAAATCCGATCACCATGTCATCCGGCCCGGCGGCCGCCAGGGCCGCGGCATAGGCCGCGGCCACACTGGCATGACAGCGGGCCGGTTGCGTCAGGCAGGCCGCCAGCTCGGCCGCCCGGGCTGCCCGCGGCCCGGCCAGATCCGCCAGGAACCACTCGTCGATGAGCCCCTGCAACTCGGCCAGGGTCTGCCGAATATCCTTGTCCTTCAACATGCCCACCACCGCCAGGCGCCGCCCACAACGCGGCTGCAGGGCCAGCTGGTGGGCCAGGTAGTGGGCCGCATGGGGATTGTGCGCCACATCCACCAGCACTTGGGGGGACGCGCGCAACTGCTGCATTCGCCCGGCCAGGCGCGCCTGTTGCAGTCCCTGTCGAATGGCGGCCTCGGGCACCGCCAACGGGCACTGCTCCAGCACCGCCAGCGCCGT
>JBFHKO010000029.1:0-17892 GCA_041595355.1 Aeromonadaceae bacterium | reverse complement strand
GCCCGATAGTCCGGATCCTGCCACTTGCTGCTGGCCGGTCCCGCCGAGTAAGCATGATCCGCCAGCATCAAGGACAGCCGGGCCAGGTGGCTGGTGAACCTGTCCTGCAGCCAGTCGGCATCAGCGTGCCACAGGCCGTGACACTTGAGTGCCCGGGCGGCGATCTGGTTTGCCTTGTTGCACCAGGTCCGGCTGGCCAATGGCGTCCCCTGGGGGAAGGACCACACACTCTGCCACGCCTTTTCATCCCACGCCTGGGTAACGCTCTGGGGCGAAATCCAGCTCGCGTTCAGGCGGGCGCTCATCTCCGTCAATTGGAGTTTGGCAATATCCGGTGCCTGAACGGCAGAGTCGGGCTGCTTGCAGTATTGGGGCAGCCGGTGATGGGAGGCGATCAGCCAGCCCACGGCCCGGGCCAGCGGCGGCAGACCGAAAAAGGGATTGGCCCCTTGCGCCTTCGGCAGGTCCTGGCAATGGATAACTCCAGCCAATACCTCTCTTTCCTGTTCAGGCGTGATGAGGCTGAGTGCAGAAAGCCACTCCGGGTCGCTACGCCCGGCCACGAAAGCCTGAAACAGCCGCAACGAGACCCACTCGTGACGATAGGGCTCGTAACCAGGGGCTGAACCCGGCAGCAATTTTCGCTGAAACAGGGCATTGGCCTTGCCCACATCGTGAAACAGCCCAGCCAATCCGGCCAGCAGGGCCATCACCTCGCCCGAATGCCAGCGGTTTTCATCCTGCGGCTTGAGAATATCGCTGCCGGTGCGGTTGGTGGGCACAGTGCCCTGTTCGTTGAAGCGGCTGGCGTTGCCGACGAACCAAAGCAGCTCGTTCTGACCATTGTGCTTGAGCCAGTGGCAGGCGACGGCCGTGTTGCGCCGCGCACGCCTTCGCAACAACTTGCGCAAGGTGAGCAAACCTTCCTGGGTGATGGCGGTAGCCCAGGTGCGCTCCCCCTTGCGCTCGGCAAATTGATCCAGGATGCGGCGGGTTTCGGTGAGCGCTCGCTGGCTGCATTGGGAGACCAGCAGGATGTTCATTGACCCACCTCGCTCAGGCGGAGCGCCACCGCCTTGAGGGTATCAATCATGCAATCCAACCCCTGCGCCTGCTGGAAGCCCGCGATAACCTTCTGGCGGAAAGCTTGCGCCTCATCGCCGGCCATGGCAGAAATAAAAGCCTGGGGCAGGACCAGGGCATCCTTGATCAAATCGGCCACATCAAACACCAGCCCGCCCCGCCGTGTCTTGCCGTGAAGAACCGACAGGCCATGGGGCAAACCAATCACCCAGCTGGCCGTTGCCGCCATGCCATAGGCCAGATAATTGCCGTGATCGAGAAAACGGTTGGCCAAATCCACCCCGCTGCCACCCTTGGCCCTGACAAATTCGCCATACTTGACGCCATTGGCCGCCAGCTTATACAGCGCCTTGGTCATGATGGCCTCTTGCGCCAGCAGCTCGTTGCTGTTCTGGCACAGGGTCAACTGATGGGCAAAATGATCCAGCACGCCATTGAGAGCACTCTCGCTCACGGCAAAACCGGCTTCCCGCTGCATCCTGGCCCCCAGCCACCACGTTCTGATCTGCGCTATGCGCACCTGCTGAAAGTCGATGGCGGCCGCCAGTCGCTTGTCATCGGAAAACCAGAAGCTGACCCAATGCTGCAGGTATTCGGTCGGACGGTATTCGCTTTGAGAGTTGAGCCAGGCGATATCCACTTCCACCTCGTTGGCGGCAAACAAGGGCGTCCCTCCGCCGCCACAAAAACCGACCAGAACGCCGGCCTTGGCGAATTCCCGCATGGCGGCCTGAGTCACTGAAGTGCCCGTGCCCAGCAGGATGGCGGTGGTGTTGGCAATGGGGATATTCCAGTAGAGGGACTCCTTGCCCTCCTCGGTGACATATTCGACCCGGCCGCCATTGACCAGCACGCGGCAATACTCCAAGTAATAGAGATTGGCTCGCTTGGAGTGCAGTATGGTCTTCAGATCCGAGGCATGAAGCTCTTCTATTTTAATGACTCCTCAACAAGACAGGCCTGATCTCGGCCGCGCATGAAAACACCCCAGCCCAAGCAACAGACGGAGCCATTTACGCTAGCAATGTAACGCAGCAAAAACCTTGCGCTCAGTCATCATAAGTAGAGCCACATGCGTCTTTTGAAGGCTGAAATAACAACACTTAAAACCCCCAACCGCGCACGGCGGAGGCGCTCATGCGGGTGAGGGATTGAGGCGCTGGGAGTGGGATGTATGGCGGCGGCAGTTCGTTGCGCCACAGCTCCAGCCACCACTGGCGCCAGGCGACCAGGCAGCGCAAGAAACGGCTGCTCCAGCAGCTGCACCGGCTTGCCGGTAGCCGCCGTACCGAGCGCCAGTTGCTGCGGGCGCACGAACAGCTCGACCACCTCCCCGGCCGGGTGTGCCAGCGGCCGGCTCGGGCGCATAAAAAAACGGGCCCTCCAGTGGAGGGCCCGTCCTGGCCGGGGGCGGCGCCTCAGCGCGGCCTCAGCCACAGGAACTGGTAAGGCGCCAGGGTCAGGCCGCCGCCCTCCAGCCCCACATCCTGCTCGCTGTAGCGATCATAAACATGGTGACCCAGGCCGGTCTGCTCCAGAAGGGTGTGGCTCAGCCACTGGGGCTGCGCCGAGACGTTCATCAGCACCAGGGTCTTCTGCCAGTTCTTCTCGCGCAGGAAAGAGAACACCTGGGGATTGTCATTTTCCACCAGCTGGTAGTCGTTTTCGTTGTGAAACTCGGGGATGGACTTGCGCAGGGCGATCATGCGCTTGAGGCCATCGAACACCCGCTGCTCGATGCTGCCGGGCTGCCGGCGCCGCTCCACCTTGTCCCAGTCGATGCGCGGGCGGTTGAGCCAGCGGTTGTCATCCTGCTTGGTGGCATCCTCGAGGAACGAGTAGTCGTTGAGGCAGGCCACCTCGTCACCGTAGTAGACCAGGGGTATGCCACCGAAGGACATGATGCCGCTGTGCATCAGCAAGATCTTGCCGATGGCCAGTTCGATGAGCTCGGCGTTGTTCTGCTCCAGCCCCGTCTCCAGCCCCAGCAGGGCGGCGGTGGAGCCGGTGATGCGCGCGTCCCGGGTCTTGGGGTTGTACATGAAACGCTGCCCCTTGGCCGGGCTGCCCGCATGTTCGCCCACATAGTAGGAGATCATGAACTGGCGGTGGTCGAAGGGGTGGTAACCGGCCGCGAGGATGTCCTGATCGGCATAGCCGAGACCGATGTCGTCGTGACAACGGATGTAGTTGATCCAGGTGCTGCCCTTGGGCAGGCGCGGTATCGCCTTGAGGCCGCTTTCGAGAATGCGCTTGTTCTGGGTGGCCATGGCATCCCAGAGGTAGACCATGTAGGAGGCGTTGTAGGCGATTTCACACTCGTCGACATCGCCGCCGCCCAGGTATTTGACGATCTCGGCGGGCTGCACTATTGCCTCGGCCTTGAACACCACGCCGGGGGCGGCAATCTTGGTGCAGGCCTTGAACAGCTGCAGCAGCAGGTGGGCTTCCTCGAGATTCTGGCTCTGGGTGCCGAGCTGCTTCCACATGAAGGCCACCGCATCCAGACGCAGGATATCCACCCCCTGGTTGGCCAGGTTGAGCAGTATCTTGGTCATCTCGATGAACACCCTGGGATTGGTGTAGTTGAGATCCCATTGGTAGGTGTTGAAGACGGTGAACACCCACTTGTTGATGGCGGGCAGGAAGGTGAAGTTGCCGGGGGCATTTTCCGGGAAGATCTCCGGCAGGGTCTGCTCGAAGGCGTCGGGGAGGCTGCGGTCGTCGTACATGTAGTACATGTCCTGGTACTCGCGCTCGCCCTGCAGGGCCTTCTGGGCCCACTCGTGCTGATCGGCGGTGTGGTTGAGCACCAGATCCAGCTCCAGCAGCATCTTCTTGTCGCGGAAGGTCTTGGCAATACTGCGCAGATCGGCCATGGAGCCGAACCGCTTATCCACGCTGCGGTAGTCGCTGACCGCGTAGCCGCCATCGTTGGCGCTCTCGGGCATGCCCAGCAGCGGCATCAGGTGCACATAGTTGACGCCCAGCTCCTCCAGGTAGTCAATCTTGTCCATGAAGCCGCGCAGATCGCCGCTGAAACGATCCACATACAGCATGGTGGCCACCCAGTTGGGGCTCATGAACCAGCCCGGAGTCTGCTCCCGCTCCCGGTCCAGGGCGCGCAATTCGGGCTCGCGCTCCAGGTACATCTGCACCAGCGCATCCAGCAGCGCATCCAGCTGCTCGCGGCAGTCGGCCCGCTCGCCGTACAGGCGCATGAAGCGCGCGAACAGCGTCTCGTAATGGGCGCCCAGGCGCACCATGAACAGGGAGAGGTCCTGGCCGGAATGCCGCTGCGCCAGCCGGGCCACCATCTCGTGCAGCAGCTGCTGCTTGTTTACCGCCATGTTTCACCTCGCTGATTATTATCTTTTTTCCGGCCCGGGAGCCGGGCCGTACACACGCAAAAAAGGCAAAAACGACCGCCAGAATTCGCGGTCGTTTCATCCCCTGCCGGCTGACCGGCCCGACGGGCCGGCCGGCGAATGGCGCTGTCAGGCAACGGCCAGTATCTGGGTCACGCGGGGCTGCTTCTGCTGCTGCAGCAGACTGCGGCCATCGGCGACGTCGAACAGGTGCACATGCTCCAGCTTGAAGCTGACCTGCATGCCCTTGCCGCGCGGGATCACATGGCTGCCGTCAGTGACCACGGTCACCTGATCTTCCCCCGCATACTGGGTGTAGGCGAAGGTGCTGCCACCCAGGGCCTCGACCACATCCACGATGAGGCCAATTTCGACATCGCCCGGCTCGCCCACCTGCAGGTGCTCGGGACGGATGCCCATCAGCAGCACATCGCCCACCTTCACCGGTCTGTCCAGGGTCAGGTTGAACTCCTCGCCGCCGGTCAGCAGCAGGCTGGCCGTATTACCCTGCAGGGCCGTGACCTTGGCATTCAGGAAGTTCATGCGCGGCGAGCCGATGAAGCCGGCCACGAACTGGTTGACCGGGTTGTGATAGAGCTCCAGAGGCGCGCCCACCTGCTCGACCCGGCCATCGCGCAGCACCACTATCTTGTCGGCCATGGTCATGGCCTCCACCTGATCGTGGGTCACATAGACCATGGTGTTGCCGAGCTGCTCGTGCAGCTTGGAGATCTCGACCCGCATCTGTACCCGCAGCTCGGCATCCAGGTTGGAGAGCGGCTCATCGAACAGGAACACCTTGGGGTTGCGCACTATGGTGCGCCCGATGGCCACCCGCTGGCGCTGACCGCCGGAGAGCTGCTTGGGCAGACGATCCAGCAGCGGTTCCAGCTTGAGGATGCGTGCCGCCTCGTCGATGCGCTCCTTGATCTCCTCCTTGCTCTTCTTGGCCAGACGCAGCCCGAAGCTCATGTTGTCGCGCACCGTCATGTGGGGATAGAGGGCATAGGACTGGAACACCATGGCGATGCCGCGATCCGAGGGCGACACATCGTTGACCACCTGGTCGTCGATGATCACCTCGCCGTCGGTGATGGTTTCCAGGCCGGCGATCATGCGCAGCAGGGTGGACTTGCCGCAGCCGGAGGGGCCGACAAAGACCACGAACTCGCCGTGCTTGATGTCCAGATCCACGCCGTGGATGGTTTGCACCTCGTCGAAGCGCTTGATCACTTTTTTGAGAGCCAGATTAGCCATGTCGGTAGTCCTTATTCGCTGGGTTGAGCCAGGGTATGCCACTGGCCCTCATGAAGGGTGACGGCGCCGGCAAGCAGCTCGGCGGACAATTGATGCGTTGGCCCCTGGGCGGAAAACACCAGGTTGCTGATGGCGTAACGCCCCGCATCCACCAGCAGCTCGCTGGAGCAGCGGTCCAGCAGCAGATCCAGGCTGAGGGGGCGGTTGGCGCCCAGCGCCACGCTGAAGTCATGGGGATAGTGCGTATCGTATTCGGCGACCCCGATGGCGCCGCTGCGGCTGCTGCGCAGGCTCAGCTGGCCGTCCTGGCAACTGAGCTCGAACACCGCCTCGGCAAAGGGCGTCAGGCGCACCGTGGTCCCCTCTTCCAGCGACAGGTTGAGGGTCAACCGCGCCGCTCCCGGCCAGCGGGCCTGGAACAGCGGCCCCGGGCCCTGGCGGCGCCCCTGCGCCAGCGGCTCGCTGGCCTGCTGCAGCTCGTCCAGCTCGGCCACGAAACCGCGGTGCAGCCGCAGCCCATCGGCGGTGGCACGCAGGTCCAGCGTCTGGGGCAGGGTCATCAGCGAGCGCCAGCTCTGGGTCGGCACAAAGTTGGCGTAGGGCCAGCAGCTCATCCAGCTCAGGGCCAGACGCCGGCCATCGCTCGCAGGCACGTCGGCCCAGGTCTGGCAGGCATAGAAATCGCGCCCGTAGTCCAGCCACAGCACCGTCTCCGCCGGGTTGTCGTTGATGAAGCGCTCGCCATCGAAGTGACCGATGAAGTACTGGGTGCCGGAGCCAGACACATAGGCCTGACGCTGTACCCCCACTATCAGCACCCAGCGGCGCTCGGTCTGCCCTTCCACCTGCAGCTCGAACAGATCCGGGCACTCCCAGGCGCGCTCGTCATGGGCACCCACGCCCTCGCCGAACTCGGAGCTGAACGTCCAGTTGATGGCATCCAGGGAGCGGTAGATGCCCACCTTCTGCCCCAGGGTCACCAGCATGATCCAGTGGCCGCTGGGCGCGTGCCAGAACACCTTGGGGTCGCGAAAATCCAGCAGCCCCGGGTTTTTCACCACCGGATTGCCGGCGTATTTGTGCCAGTGACGGCCATTGTCGCGGCTATAGGCCAGTCCCTGGCTCTGATTGAACTCCGGCTCGCCAGGCAGCTGCGCCCCGGCGATGGTGTAGTAGGCCAGCAGACCCGGCTGGCCGCCGAACAGACCCGACTTGTCGTCGGCATCCAGGGTGGCGGTGCCGGAGAAGCACTGCCCCTGGGCATCCGGGCTCAGGGCGATGGGGAGGTGGCGCCAGGCCAGCAGGTCCTGGCTCACCGCGTGCCCCCAGTGCATGGGGCCCCAGACGCTGTCATGGGGGTGGTACTGATAGAAGAGGTGAAACTCGCCGTCCTTGTAGACCAGGCCGTTGGGATCATTCAGCCAGCCGAAGGCGGGGCTGAAGTGAACAAGAGGACGATAATGCTTTTCTGACAACATGCTGGCTCCTTTAGCCCTTGACGCCGGCGCTGGCCATGCTGCGCACGAAGCGCTTCTGGAACAGCAGGAATACGACAAGAACGGGGATGGTCACCATGCTGGCATAGGCCATGATTTCACCCCACTCGGTGGTGGTGCCGAAGAACTGCTGGATGCCCGGCTGCAGCGGTCGCGCGGCTTCGCCCTGGACCACCATGATGGGCCACAGGTACTGGTTCCACATGTTGAGGAACTGCAGTATCGCCACGGTGGCAAACACCGGCCCGGACATGGGCACTATCACCTTCCAGTAGATCTGCCAGGGCGTGGCGCCGTCGATGGCCGCCGCCTCGTCGAAGTCCTTCGGAATGTCACGGAAGAACTGGTAGAACAGGAAGATGGAGAAGGCATTGGCCACCATCGGCAATATCTGCACATGCAGGGTATTCAGCCAGGAGTTTTCGATGATCACCTGGCCGTTTTCCCAGCCAATCCAGGGCAGGTGCGCCACCAGCATCAGCAGCGGTACCGAGATGGCCTCGAAGGGAATGATCAGCAGGGCGATGATGGAGGCCAGCACCAGCTGCTGCCCCTTCCAGCGCAGCCGCGCCAGGGAGTAGGCACACATGCTGTTGAACAGCAGCCCCAGCAGCACCGTCGAGCCGGTGATGAGCACCGAGTTGACGAACATGGTCTCGATGGCGCTCTTCTCGAACACCGAGACATAGTTGGCGAATGACACGTCCCCCACCGGCAGCAGGGCACGGATGGAGAACAGGTCGGCGAAGATCTGCTGCTCCGGCTTGAAGGAGGAGATGACCATGAACAGCAGCGGGAACAGGAAGATGTAAGCCAGCAACATCAGCCCCGCGTAGCTGAGGATGCGCTTGTAGATGAAGCGCGGATCCACCATTTGTGAAGAAGTTGCGGCCATGCTTATTTCCCCCGCTTGTCGAAGTAGTATTTCTGACCCATGGCGATGGCCAGGATCACCAGGAAGTAGACCACGCTGATGGTGGCGCCGTAGCCGATATCCTGCTCGCGGAAACCCTTGCGCACCGCGTGATACATGACGGTGGAGGTGGAGTCCGCCGGGCCGCCCTGGGTCATGACATCCACCTGGGTGAACAGACCGAAGGCCGCTATGGTGGTGGAAATGATCACGAAGATGGTGGTGTTGCGCAGCCCCGGCAGGGTGACATGCACGAATTTCTGCCAGGCGTTGGCGCCATCCAGAGAGGCCGCCTCGTAGAGATCCTCGGAGATGTTCTGCAGGCCGGCGAGAAAGATCAGCATCTGGTAACCGGCGCCCTGCCAGGCGGACATGATGACGATGGCCGGCATCGACCAGGCGGCACTCCCCAGCCAGTCAATCTTGCCGATGAGGCCGAAGGAGATGGCACTCAGAAACTCGTTAACCAGCCCGATGTCCTTGTGATAGAGGAAGGTCCAGACGATGGAGACCACCACCATGGAGGTCACCACGGGGGCAAAATAGGCCGTGCGGAAGAAGTTGGTGCCCTTGATGCCCATATTCACCAGCAGCGCCAGCAGCAGGGCCGCCCCGCACTGCAGCGGGATGACCAGCACCGCAAACTTGAGGGTGTTGATAAACGACTTGATGAACAGCGGATCCTTGGCCAGCAGCACCACCTGCGACTCGCTGAAGGTGAGGGTGGTCAGTTCGCGGTAGCCCTTGTATTCGGGATTGGCGCGCAGCACGCTCCGCAGGCGTTCGAACTGAGGCGCGCCCTTGGCATCCAGCTGCAGCATGCCCGCCGGGTCACGCTGGGCTTCCTGGGTCAGCCAGGTCACCGCCATCAGGCGGTCGTAGTTGCGCAGCCCCACCCCTTCGGTCGGATTGGGTGACAGCAGGCGCTGGTTGGTGAACGACATCACTATGGCCATGACGAAGGGCACCAGGATGAACAATATCAGCCCCAGAAACGCCGGACTGCCCAGCAGCCAGCCATAGAAGCGCTGCCGGCGCATCAGGCTGTCACCGCCCTTGGCGCGCGCAAGCGGCTGCGGGTGGGTCAATGTGGAATGGCTCATGATTTACTTCCCTTACGAGCAGCAGAATGGCCCGCCTTGCGGCGGGCCGGCTGGTGATTACTTGAAGCCGTAACCGTTGTTGTCTTCGATGTTGCGCTCTATGGTGCTGACCGCATCATCCAGCGCATCCTGAGGCTCACGACCATCGAGGATGTCGTTGGTGGCCTTCTCGAAGCTGCTGCTGATCACCGGATAGGCCGGGGTCTCCGGGCGCATCTTGGCGTAGCGCTTGGAGAATTCGTAGAACAGACGCCACTTGCCGCCCTCCTTGAAATGCTCGGTCAGGGCCGCGGCCGCCTCGGAGTTGGGCAACAGGCTGGTGGCATTGGACATGGCCGCGATCTCCTCCGGCTGCATCAGGAAGCTCACGAACTTGGCTGCACCCTCCTTGTTGGCGCAGGACTTGCTGATACCCCAGTGCCAGGAGCCGCCGCCCACCACGGGCCCCTGGCCCAGATCCAGAGGCGGCATGAACACCAGGTCGTCACCCAGCGCCTCGGTGTAGTCACCCACGGCCCAGGAGCCGTTGTAGTGGATCGCCACCTTGCCCTGCAGGAAGCCCTTGTCATCGGTGGGCTTGCGATCGATGTACTTGTTGCTCACCAGGGACTTCATCCAACTGCCCCAGGCCAGCGCCTCCTTGCCGTTCAGTATCCCTTCGGACTCCAGGTAGTTCTGGCGGTTGATCTGATCACCACCGAAGCTCTGCAGCAGGGGGCCAAAGCCGTAGGAGGCCCATTCGCCACTCCAGCTGGTATTGATGTCGAACGGATAGAGGAAGTCGCCGCTGGCCTTGATCTTGGCCATGATGGCCTCGAACTCCTCCTTGGTGTACGGCTTGTCAAGGGTCGCCTTGCGGATGCCGTACTTGTCGAGGGTGCTCTGGCGGGTGAACAGGGTCAGGGAGACATCGTACTGGCCGACGGAGTAGACCTTGCCTTTGTAGGTGCCCTTGCCCACCGAGTTGATCTCGGAGAGCAGCTTGGCATCCACCAGCCCTTCCAGGGGTTCCAGGTTGCCGGCCCAGGCGAAGTTCGGCACCACCGGCTGATCCATGTCCAGGGCGCAGGGCAGCTTGCCGGCCAGGGCCGCGGCATTGATGGTCTCGGTGTAGGCCCCCTCCGGGATCAGCTCCATCACCACCTTGTACTCGTTCTGGCTCTTGTTGAACCGCTCGACCGCGGCCTTGGAGGCGCCGATCTCCTTGGCTCCGGTGTCATGCCGCCACACCTTGATCTCGGTCGGTGCCGCCATGGCCTGCGCAGATGCGCCGGCGATGAGGGTGGCCAGCAGGGTATAGGAAAAGGCTTTCATGTCTTGCTCCTCTGTTGTGGTCTCACCATCGAACGTTGCGGGATACTCAACGTTCAACCGAGCCTGTCACTATCGGCTGGTGCTGGGGGTTATTACTTGGCTACAGCGGCCGGACCCCGCGGGCCCGGGCGCCCTAGTAGCGGCATGAGCGTTCTGATAATGCAAAACGCCAAACCGGTTTAGCTGAGGTGAATTCTGCAGCTAAACCGATTTGGCGTTTGTGATCCTTATTGCAACTCTTTCATGAAACAAAGCTGCTAAAATGTTACATTCCGGTGAGCGGACCGGGACAGGCCCGCGGACTCAGCGGCGAGTCAGGCTCAGCTCGGCGGTGCACCTGTGCACCTTGAGGGTACTCTCCCGAACCACCAACCGTGGCGCCAACGACAGATGCTGCGCCTGGGCCGCCCCCGGGGTCTGGCTGCGCAGGGCCAGTATCTCCTGGAAGGCCAGCCGGCCTATCTCCTGCATGGGCTGGGCGATGCTGGTAATACCCATCGCCTTGGCCAGCGGCGTATTGTCGAAGCCCACCACCACCACCTCCTCGGGCACCCGGTAGCCCTGCTCGATGAGCGCCTCCATCATCTGCAGGGCCGCCACGTCATTGGAGGCAAAGATGGCCGACAGCGTCAGGGGACGATGCCGCGCCAGGTAGCTCCGGATGCAGGGGCCGCACTCCTCATGATGCCCATCGGCCAGATCGATGATGTCATCGTCGGACAAAGGGTAGCCCAGCTCGGCCAACTTGCCACGAAACCCCACCAGCTTCTCTTCCGATCCGCGATTGCTGCCCAGAAAGCCGATCCGGGTATGACCGGTGCGAACCAGATGCTCGGCCGCCAGCGCGCCCCCGGCAGCATGATCCACGAACACGCTGGTCAGGCGCGGCAGTGGCTGGGTCAGTATCACCACCGGAAAAGGCAGAGACTCGAGGCGGGCGATGGCCTCCGGGCTGTGGACGATGGGCACCATCAGCAGGCCATCCACCTGCTGCTTGCGACAGCTCTCCAGACAGCTGCGCTCCGTCTGCTCGTTTTGCCGGGCGTTGAAGAAGAGCACCGAGAAACCGTGCTGGGACGCCTCCAGCTCGATGATGTCCAGCAGTTCGGCGAAATAGGGATTGGTCAAATTGGGCACCATGACGGCGAACAGGCGGGCTGTCTTGCTCCCGCCCAGGGCACTGGCGGGATGATTGGGCACATAGTCCAGCTGCAAAATGGCGGCCCGTACACGCTCCGCCGTCGCCTCGGCGACCCGCGCCGCACCGGTCATGACCCGGGACACCGTCGCCACCGACACCCCCGCCAGCTGAGCGACATCTCTTACCGTTGCCATATGAAACAAACCATTTAGTTACATGAAATTTGCGCTCAATATACCCAGCCGGACGCCACCCGGCCGTGACTCCCATCACGCCACCGACGCCATCACCTGAAACAGGATGCACCTCATGAAACAGAATTTTCGTTATTTCAGACGTGATGGCCGGGGGCGCGGCGGCGGGGAGCGCGGTGCCGGGACGGCAGCGGCATGCCATGGCAGCCGAGGAGAGGGTGTCCGGCGGGCGGGGCGGGCGCCCCTCCCCCGCCGGGAGAGAGGGGCTGTGCTCATGGCCAGGTGGCCCGTTGCCGCCCTCAGGCCGGCGCGAACAGCACCGGCTCGTGGGCGCGCAGACTGAGGCGCAGGGGCTGATCGACGGGCAGCAGATCGTTGCGCCACACCTCGAGGCGCCACTGGCGCCAGGCGACCAGGCAGCGCACATGGCTGCCGAGGAACTGCTGCTCCAGCAGCTGCACCGGCTCGCCGGCGACATCCTCGCCCAGGGCCAGTTGCTGCGGACGCACGAACAACTCCACCGGCTGACCGGCAGAGTGCGCCAGCGACCGCGTGCTGGTCAGCATCCCCAGGGGACTGTCGATACGGTGGCCATCGCGCACCCGCGCCGGCAGGTAGGTACCGGCGCCCATAAACTCGGCGACGTAGCGGGTCGCCGGCTGATGATAGAGCTCATCGCCGCGCCCCACCTGGGCGATGTGCCCCTCATGGAACACCGCCAGCCGGTCGGCAAAGGCGAAGGCTTCGTCCTTGCTGTGGGTGACGAAGATGGCCGCTATGCCCTGGGCCTTGAGCAGGCGGCGGATGTCATGGATGAGCCGCCCGCGCACCTGGGAGTCGATGTTGGAGAAGGGCTCATCCAGCAGCAGCAGCCGCGGCCGGCACACCAGTGCCCGGGCGATGGCCACCCGCTGCTGCTGGCCGCCGGAGAGCTCATGCGGGTAGCGCCCGCCCAGTTCCTCCAGCCCCACCAGCGCCAGCCCCTCCTCCACCCGCTCGGCCCGGCGCCCGGGCTCGCGCTCATGGTGGCGCAAGCCGAAAGCCAGGTTCTCGGCCACCGACAGGTGGGGAAACAGGGCATAGTCCTGGAAGATGAATCCCAGCTGGCGCGCCTCCGGCGGCAGCGACTGTCCCTGCCCCTCGACCAGCTGGTCATGCAGCCGGATCTCCCCCGCCGCGACCGGCACCAGGCCGGCGATGGCCTTGAGCAGGGTGGTCTTGCCGCAGCCGCTGGCACCCAGCAGACAGAGGATCTCGTTGTCGGCCAGGCTCAGGGAGAGATCCTGCAGCACGGGCTGGCCGTTGTAGCGGCAGGCCAGACCGGTGATGTTGAGTGCTGTCATCCGCGTTCAGGCTCCAGGTAGCGGTTTACGAAAACCAGGGGCAGCAGGCCCACCAGTACGATGAGAATGGCCAACCAGGCTCCCTGCTCCAGCTGCTCGCCCTTGACGAGCTGATACACCTGGGTGGCCAGGGTCTCGAAGTTGAAGGGGCGCAGCAGCAGCGCCGCCGGCAGCTCCTTCATCGACTCGATGAAGACCAGCAGCAGTCCGGCCAGCATGCCCTTGCGCACCAGCGGCAGGTGCACCCGCCGCAGCAGACCGCCGGGCCCCTCGCCCAAAGTGCGGGTGACCATGTCCAGGCTCGGGGAGATGCGGGCGAAGCTGCTGTCCAGCGAGCCCAGGGGCACGGCCAGAAAGCGCACCACATAGGCCAGCACCAGCGCCAGCAGGCTGCCGCTCAGCACCAGCCCCGGCTCCTCGAAGCCCAGCGCCGCCAGCAGCTCGTTGAGACGAAAGTCGAGGAAGGTCAGCGGCGCCAGCACGCCGATGGCCAGCACGGTGCCGGGCATGGCGTAGCCGAAGCCGGCGAGGCGCAGCGGCAGGCCGCTGGCCGCCCCCGGATTGAGGCGGTGGGCGAACACCAGCAGCGCCGCCAGCAGGGTCGCCAGCCCGGCGGCCAACAGGGCCACCGTCAGGCTGTTGAGGCTGACCTCAACCAGGGCATTCAGCGAATCACCGCCGTGCAGCCAGGCGTAACCGAGCAGGCGCCCCAGCGGCAGGCCGAAACCGGCCAGCACCAGCGTCCAGCAATAACCGGCCGCCAGCCAGCCGCGCCAGCCCGGCAACGGCAGCAGCGGCTGGCGCTCCAGCCCCATGCCCTTCTGGAACACCTGCTGGCGCCGGCGGCTGATGCGCTCCAGGGTCAGCAGCAGCAGCACTATGCCCAGCAGGCAGAGGGCGATCTGGGCGGCACCGTTCAGGCTGCCGTAACCGAGCCAGGTGTCATTGACCGCCGTGGTCAGGGTGGCGACCGCGAAATAGGAGACGGTGCCGTAGTCGGCCAGGGTCTCCATCGCCACCAATGACAGGGCCACCACCAGGGCGGGACGCACCAGCGGCAGGGTGATGCGCCAGAAGCAGCGCCAGGGCGAGGCGCCCAGCAGGCGGCCGGATTGGGTCAGGGAGGCGGAGAGTTCGAGAAAGGCGGTGCGGGAGAGCAGATAGACGTAGGGAAAGAGCACCAGGGCCAGTATCAGGCTGGCGCCCCCCAGGGAGCGGATGGCAGGAAACCAGTAGTCGGCGGGCGTCTGCCAGCCGAACAGCCCGCGCAGTGTGCCCTGCACCACCCCCGGATAATCGAGCAGATCGGTATACAGGTAAGCGACTATGTAGGCGGGCATGGCCAGCGGCAGCATCAGTGCCCAGCTGAGCACCCCTCGCCCCGGCAGCGCGCAGCGGGCCAGCAACCAGCCGGCCGGCACCCCCAGCAGCAGGGTCAGGCCGCCGACCCCCAGCACCAGCAGCAGGGTGTTGCGGATGTAGTCCCACAACACCGTCTGCCACAGCTGCATGAAGAGCCGGTACTCGCTGGCCAGCGCCTCGCCCACCAGCGCCAGCAACGGGGAAATCAGCAGCAGGGCCAGGGCCCAGCTGCCGATTTGCCAATGTCGCGCCGTCATGCTGGCGGACTGCCCGACCATCAGAGGTCGAACTTCACTTCATCCATCAGCGCCTGGGCAGCCTGACGGTGTTTGGCGACCTCGGCCAGCGGCAGGGCATCGGCCTTGAAGTCACCCCAGCTGGCCACCAGCGGGGAGCGCGCCACGCCGGCCTTGACCGGGTATTCCATGTTCAGCTCGGCATACAGCTGCTGGGCCTTGTCCTGGGAGAGGTACTCCATCAGCTTGCGGGCCGCGTCCTTGTGCTTGGCATACTTGGTCATCACCACACCGCTGACGTTGACGTGGGCGCCACGTTCCTGCTGGTTGGGGAAGTTGATGGTCACCGCCTCGGCGGCCGGACGCTGCTCGGGGTTGCTCAGCATGACGCCATAGTAGTAGCTGTTGCCCAGCGACAGATCGCAGATACCTTCCTTGATGGCCTTGATCTGGTCGCGGTCATTGCCCTGGGGGGTACGCGCCAGGTTGGCCTTGACGCCTTCCAGCCAGGTCTTGGTGTGCGCCTCGCCATGGTGGGCGATCATGCTGGCCACCAGGGCGATGTTGTACTGATGCTTGCCGCTGCGGGTACAGATGCGGCCCTTGTACTGGGGATCGGCCAGCTGCTCGTAGCTGATGGCCGACAGGTCGCCGAGCCGCTCCTTGGAGGAGTAGATGCTGCGTACCCGGGTGGTGAGGGCAAACCAGCGGTCATCGGGATCGCGGTATTGGGCCGGAATGTTCTGCTCCAGCTCGGCGCTTTGCACCGGCTGCACCAGATCCCGCTCCACCAGCGCCATCAGGCGGCTGATGTCCACGGTCAGGGCCAGATCCGCCGGGCTGTGCTTGCCTTCACGGGCCAGCCGCTCATCCAGGCCGTCTTCCATGTAGACCATGTTCACCTTGATGCCGGTGTCCTGGGTAAAGGCCGCAACGATGGGCTCGATGAGGTGACCCTCACGCTGAGAGTAGACATTCACTTCTTCCGCGGCCTGCAGGCCGCCAGCCAGGGTCAGACCCAGCAGGCCAAGCATCAATCTGGACTTTTGCATCATCATCACCACCTCATGTTGTCAAAATGTTATCGAGAATCATTCTTGATTGGATGAGTTGATGATAACAGTTATTATTTGACTGGCAAGCAGGGGAGGCAAAAAAATCCCCCCCCTTTTCGTCCGGGTAGTCCAGCGGCCCATCAGGCCGCGGCCATCCCCATGCGACTGATGAGGAACAGGTTATACCCCAGGTAGACAAGCAGCAGCACCAGGCCGCCCGGGCGGCTGATCCGCCCCCGACCACGAAAGCCGTAGCCGAACAGAAACAGCGACAGCGTCAGCCCCCCCATGAGCGGCAGATCCCGCCACAGCACCTCGGCGGGCACCGCCATGGGCTTGATGGTGGCGGCGATGCCCACCACCGCCAGGGTGTTGAACAGGTTGGAGCCGAGCACATTGCCGAGGGCTATGTCATGCTCACCCCGGCGGGCAGCCGCCAGCGAGGAGGCCAGTTCCGGCAGCGAGGTGCCCACCGCCACTATGGTCAGGCCGATGATCAGATCGCTGATGCCAAAGTCCCGGGCGATGGTCACCGCGCCCCAGACCAGCAGCCGGGAGCTGATAATGAGCAGCAGCAGGCCGACCAGCAGCCAGAACAGGGCCCGCCCCCGGGACATGGACTCGGCATCCAGCTCTTTCTCGGTCTCGCTGCCCAGGGGATCATTGCCCTGCCGCAGCCCCTGCCACAGGGTCCAGCCCATCAGGGCGGCAAACAGCCCCAGCAGCCCCCAGCCATCCAGGCGGGTCAGCTCGCCATCCAGCAGTTGCAGGGCCGCCAGCAGCGTCACCGCCACCAGCAGCGGCAGCTCCTTGCGCAGCACCCGGGAGTGCACCGCTATCGGGCTCAGCAAGGCCGTCAGCCCCAGGATCAGGCCGATATTGGCGATATTGGAACCATAGGCGTTACCCAACGCCAGCCCGGGGTTGCCCTGCCCCGCCGCCAGCGCCGACACCAGCATCTCCGGCGCCGAGGTGCCGAAGCCGACGATCACCATGCCGATGACCAGCGGCGGCAGGCCAAAATGGCGCGCCGTCAGCGCCGCGCCGTCCACGAAGCGATCCGCGCTCCAGGCCAGTAACAGCAGCCCGAATCCGACCGCCAGAAATGCCAATGTCATATCTTCTCCCTGTTCGCTGTTGTCCGGTCGCCCGAGCGGAGGTCGGGCTTCCCGTTTACATGGTGAATAATGGATGGATTGCAGGGCGCATAACAAGCCCTGCCTGCGCTCGGGCCTGATTCAGAGCGGCAGGGCCGTCACACCCGATGCGCCCGGCAGCTCCGCCAGCCGCGACGGCAGGGGCAGCGGATTGCCGGCCGCCTCGAGCGGCGGCTCCACCACCGAGGATGCTATCGCCACCGCGGGTACATCCATGCCGACCGGCAGCAGGCCATGCACCAGGCGGGCCTGATTGCAGCGCGCGTCGCCGGCCTCGAATTCGCGGCAGGTACTGGAGCGCTGGGCGTAGATGGCGCAGCTGACACAGCCACCGATATCCCCCTCCAGGGCCACGCAGCGGGCCGGCTTGCTCTCGGTGCCGCGCATGGCCACCAGGTAGGGATTGATGGCGGTGGTGAGGTGCTGGGGAACCAATCCCTCGGGATGGGCATCGGTTTCCGACCAATAGAACGACACGCGAAAATAGGCGCAGCAGGCGCCGCACGTCAGACAAGCCTGGCTCATGATATGGGCTGTGGTGGAATAAGGTGGCGAGCATCATAGCCAGCGCCCGGCGGGCTGAGAATCCGGGCCCGGAAATATATTTTCCTGCCGCTATGCGCACTTGAATGAAGCCCACCCACAACCCTCGCGCCAGCCGACCCACCGCCCGGCGCCGGCAAAATCGACTTGGCTTTTGTGGACGAATGCCCAATGATCGGCGGCCTGTTCCACTTTTTTGATAATGAGCATCCAGATGGGGCGTCTGCCTTCCCCGCAGCAAGGGCATCAGGCCTGGTTACTCTCCCTGGCATGCCATCTGGCCGGGGTGGGGCTGCTGTACCTGCTGGCCCGCTACAGCGAGCCGGT
>JBFHKO010000028.1:0-17898 GCA_041595355.1 Aeromonadaceae bacterium | reverse complement strand
TGCGCCCCGGCCGGCTCATCTGGCCGAACGGGGCGATTTTTCTGGAGCCGGGGGGGGGCGGGCCCTATAATCCCGCTCATTAGAAAAAGTTATCCGACACGCCATCATGTCCCGTCGCCTGCCACCCCTCAATGCGTTGAAAGCCTTCGAGGCTGCCGCCCGTCAGTTGAGCTTCACCCGGGCTGCCGAGGAGTTGTTCGTCACCCAGGCCGCCATCAGCCATCAGATCAAGGCGTTGGAGGAATTTCTGGGGCTCAAGCTGTTCCGGCGCAAGAATCGCAGCCTGCTGCTGACCGAGGAGGGGCAGGGCTACTTCCTCGATATCAAGGATATCTTCGCCGCCATTGCCGAGGCGACCGAGAAGCTGGTGGCGCGCGGTGCCAAGGGATCGCTCACCGTGATACTGCAGCCGAGCTTCGCCATCCAGTGGCTGGTGCCGCGGCTGGTGCGCTTCAGCGCCCAGCATCCGGAGATAGATGTGCGCATCAAGGCGGTGGATCTGGATGAGGGCTCGCTGAGCGAGGATGTGGACGTGGCCATCTATTACGGCCGCGGCGGCTGGCCGGGGCTGCGTGCCGACCAGCTGCATACCGAGTACCTGTTGCCGGTCTGCTCGCCCGCTCTGCTGGCCGGCGAGTCGCCGCTGCGTACGCCGGCGGATCTGACGCGTTACAGTCTGCTGCACGACGGCTCGCGGGCGGCCTGGCAGGCCTGGTTGCAGCAGGTGGGCGTGAGCCTGCCCCATGTCGCCCAGGGGCCCATATTCAGCCATTCCAGCATGGTGATACAGGCGGCAGTGCATGGTCAGGGGGTGGCACTGGGCCACAGCGTGCTGGTGCAGCCGGAGCTGGATGCCGGCCGCCTGGTCTGTCCCTTCGCCGAGGTGCTGCTGAGCGACAAGGCCTATTATCTGGTCTGCCAGCAGAGCCAGGCCGGCCAGGGCAAGATAGCGGCCTTTCGCGACTGGGTGCTGGCCCAGGTGGCCCAGGAAGAGGCCGAGCAACGGGCCCGGCTGGCGGCTAAGGCCTGAGCCCGGTCCCCCATTATTTTTTGCGGCCAAGCCGGTCGCGTCATGCTGCGGAGAAAGGCATGCATAACCTGTTGTTTTATTGTCGCCCCGGTTTCGAAAAGGAAGTCGCGGCGGAAATCCAGGACAAGTCGGTAGCCCTGGATTGTTTCGGTTTTTCCCGGGTCAAGGAGAACAGCGGCTACCTGCTGTTCGAGTGTTACGGTGAGGAAGATGCCGACAAGCTGGCGCGCCGATTGCCATTTCGCAACCTGGTGTTTGCCCGTCAGATGCTGGTGGTGACCGCCGAGCTGAGCGGGCTGGATCCGGCCGATCGCATCACGCCCATCCTGGCGGCCCTGGATGGCCTGCCCCAGTGTGGCGAGCTGCGGGTCGAGACCGCGGATACCAACGAAGCCAAGGAGCTGTCGACCTTCTGTCGCAAGTTCAGCGTGCCGCTGCGCCAGGCGCTGCGCGCCGCAGACAAGCTGACCCGGGAAGAGACCCACCGCAAGCCGGTGCTGCACCTCTTTTTCCTGGCCAGCGACCACGTGATGATCGGTTACTCCTACACCATCAACAACTCGCCGCTGCACATGGGCATACCGCGATTGCGCGCGCCGGCGGACGCCCCCAGCCGCTCGACCCTGAAGCTGGAAGAGGCGTTCCACACCTTCATTCCCCACGAGGAGTGGGAGGAGCGTCTGCGCTCCGGCCTCAACGCCGTGGATCTGGGCGCCAGCCCCGGGGGTTGGACCTATCAGCTGGTGCGTCGCGGCATGATGGTGACGGCCGTGGACAACGGCCCCATGGCCGAGTCGCTGATGGAGACCGGTCAGGTCAAGCATGTCATCGACGACGGCTTCCGTTATCGCCCCAGCCGCAAGAAGGCCTACTGGCTGGTGTGTGACATGGTGGAAAACCCGGCCCGCATCACCCACCTGGTGGCCACCTGGTTCCGGGAAGGGCTCTGCGAGGAGGCCATCTTCAACCTCAAGCTGCCGATGAAGAAGCGCTACGCGGTGGTGGAGCACAACCTGGAGGTGCTCAAGGAGTGGCTGAACGAACTGGAGGGCGATTTCGTCATCCAGGCCAAACAGCTCTACCATGACCGCGAGGAGATCACGGTGCATGTGTATGACAATATGCAGCTGGCCCGCCGTCGCTCCGGTGCCTACAGCTAAGCGACCACGCTTGTCATGCGAACGCCGTCCTTTGGGACGGCGTTCCTGTTTCTGCTTCGGGCACCGAGGCAGGAAGTAGGCTACCCTGCGTGCATCATCATCACCAGGCGGGCCTGCGGGCCCCGGGAGTCGACATGAACTATCTGGCCCATCTGCTGCTGGCCGGAGGCGCCGAGGCGGATCAGGTTGGCGGCCTGCTGGGGGATTTCGTGCGCGGGCCGCTGCCCTGCGGCCTGCCGCCGGATCTGGCGGCCGGGGTGGCGCTGCACCGGCAGATAGACAGCTTTGCCGATGCGCATCCGCTGTTCATCCAGAGTCGGCGGCGGGTGAGTGCCGAGCGGCGGCGGGTGGCGGGCATCATGGTGGATCTTTTCTACGATCACTTCCTCGCCTGCCACTGGTCGCGTTTCTCGGCGCTGCCGCTGACCCAGTTCACCGCCCTGATGTATGCCCGGCTGGCCGCGCGGGAGGCGCAGCTGCCGGAGCGCTTGCGCCAGCTGCTGCCGCGCATGCGCGCCGACGACTGGCTGGCCGGTTACCGGGAGCCGGCCCGGGTGGCGCAGGCGCTGGACAACCTGGGGCGCTATCGCCTGCGTCAGCCCAACCGCCTGCCGGGCGCCGGCGCCGAGCTGTTGCTCCACTATCGGCAGTTCGAGTCCGATTTCCTCGACTTTTTTCCCGACGCACTGGCCTTTACAGCGGCGCAACGCCGGAACCGGCCAGCCTGACCGAGCCGGGGAGGTGCCTCAGGCCGGAGGGTAGCGGATGTCGCGCAGGTTGAAGCCGAGCGGGATATCCTCGCGCAGGCGCACCAGCTGCTGCGCCAGTTGCGCCTCGGCGGCGTGGGCCTGCACCCTGGCGGCGGCCTTGCCGGGGTTCGGATCGGCCAGCAACCGCTCCAGGTTGCCATAGTCGCCCAGCAGGGCGCGGGCGCTCTTGGGGCCGATGCCGGGCACCCCCTTGATGTTGGCACCGCCGATGCCGGTGAGGGCCCAGTAATCCACCAGCTGGGCGGGTTGCACACCGACGCTCTGCTGCACATAGGCTGCGTCCAGCCAGCGCCGGTTGAAGTGATCGCGGATCTGCAGGCCGCTGTCCAGCAGCTGGCAGAAGCCCCGATCGGTGGAGATGAGGGTCACCGCCTGCTGCCGGCGGCACAGCTGCAGGCTCAGGGTGGCGATGAGATCGTCCGCCTCGTCGCCGTCGGAGAGCAGCGAGTCGATGCCAAGCTCCCACAGCGTCGCCTGCAGGCTATCCAGTCCCTGGCGCAGCGCCTCGGGCATGGGGGAGCGGCCGGCCTTGTAGTCGGGATGGCATGCATGGCGCCAGCTGGGCTGCTCGCCGTCGAACACCGCCAGCACATGGCTCGGTTGCACCTGCGCGAGCAGTGCCTGTACGGTGCGCAGCAGCCCCTGGCGGGTCCCCTGCAGGGCCGCCTCGTCGCTGAGGCGCTGCAGCGGCTGGGCGGCATGCAGACGGCGGATGAGGTTCAGGGCATCGAGGATCAGCAGGTGGGCCATGGCGTTCTCTTGGATGGGGCTCGCTTGACAGTGGGGTTGCGGGGAAACACCTCGGGCCCGCGTGGCGGGCCCGAGGTGATGCATCGACGCAAAAACAGGCCGTAGCTAGCGCATGATCTCATAACAGGGGTGGTAGGCGCTACCCGGCAGTTTCATCCGCTGCTGGTGCACGAAGCTGCGCAGCAGCTTGTCCATGAGCTGCATCAGCGCCTTGTCGCCGTTCAGCTGAAAGGGGCCGTGCTGCTCGATGGCGTGGATGCCGGCGGCCTTGACGTTGCCGGCCACGATGCCGGAGAAGGCGCGTCTCAGGTGGGAGGCCAGTTGCTGGGGCGGCTGGTCCCAGTGCAGATTGAGGGCCGCCATGCTCTGGTGGCTGGGCTCGAAGGGGCGCTGGAATTCGGGCTCTATCTTCAGCGACCAGTTGAAGGAGTAGGCATCGCCGCTCTCCCGGCGGTGCTCACGCACGCGGGGCATCGCCTCCTTGAGGGCGCGGGCCACGGCCGGCGCATCGTCGATGATGATGCGATAGTGACGGGTGGCGGCCTCGCCGAGGGTGGCGCGGATGAATTCGTCCAGGGTGTTGAAATAGGCGGCGCTGCTCTCGGGGCCGGTCAGGATCAGCGGGCAGGGCTGATCCCGGTTGTCCGGGTGCATCAGGATGCCGAGGATATAGAGCAGCTCCTCGGCGCTGCCGACCCCGCCGGGAAAGAGCACGAAGCCATGGCCCATGCGCACGAAGGCCTCCAGCCGCTTCTCGATGTCGGGCAGTATCACCAGCTCGGTGACGATGGGGTTGGGCGGCTCGGCGGCGATGATGGAGGGCTCGGTGAGGCCGATGTAGCGCCGGTTGGCATAACGCTGCTTGGCGTGTCCTACCGCGGCCCCCTTCATGGGCCCCTCCATGGCGCCCGGCCCGCAGCCGGTGCAGACATTGAGCTCCCGCAGCCCCAGTTCGCTGCCCACCTCGCGACTGTACTGGTACTCCTCCGGGTTGATGGAGTGGCCGCCCCAGCAGACCACCAGGTTGGGCTCCTCGCCCGAGCGGATGGCGCGGGCATTGCGCAGCATGGCAAATACCAGATCGCTGATATGGGCCGGGTTGTCGAGATTCAGGCTGCGGTCGGCCTCCAGCTCATTGCTGACATAGAGAATGTCGCGCAGTACCGAGAAGAGGTGCTCCTGGATGCCGCGGATGATTTCCCCATCGACGAAGGCGGCCTCGGGCGCATTGAAGAGCTCCAGCTTGACCCCCCGTTCGCGGCGGATGACGTTGATGTCGAAGCTGCTGAATTTTTCCAGTATTTCCTTGGAGCTGTCGGTCTGGCTGCCGCTGTTGAGCACGGCCAGGGAACAGTTGCGGAACAGCTGATAGGTGTCGCCGGCAGCGGTCTGCTTGAGACGGTCCACCTCCAGCTGGGAGAGCATTTCCATGCTTCCGACCGGGTTGACGTAGGTGATCATGATGGCCCCCTGACTACGGCTGATGCGGGAATGACGACGGGCAACCTGGGAGAGGCGAAGGTGAGGAATGCAGCCTCCCTGAGTCCTGATACTAGCGAGCACGGGCCCGCTTGTGGAGCCCGGCGTGAGAGGGAGCATGCGGAACTGTGCAGTGGCGGGCCGAATGCCGACGCCTTGAGCAGCGGCGGCGGCCGGTGTTACTGGCGGATCAGGCGCAGGTTGGCGGGTGCGGCCTCCCAGTTGCTGCGAAAGGGGTTGATGTCCAGACCGCCGCGGCGGGTGTAGCGGGCATAGACGGTCAGCTGCTGCGGCTGGCCGTAGCGCTGCAGGTCGACGAAGATGCGCTCGACGCACTGCTCGTGAAATTCGTTGTGCTGGCGAAAGGAGATGAGGTAGCGCAGCAGCTTTTCGCGATCCAGCGCCCGGCCGCGGTAATGGATCACCAGGCTGCCCCAGTCCGGCTGGCTGGTCACCAGGCAGTTCGATTTCAGCAGGTGGCTGTGCAGCGTCTCCTCGACCAGCGGCCCCTCGCTCGCCGCGCACCCCTCCAGCCAGGCCGGGTCGAAGTCATAGCTGTCGATGCCGATGTCCAGATCGTCGATGCACTCGCCCGGCAGGCGGGCTATCCGGTGCTCGGCCTGCGACAGCGGGGTCAGGGTCACGGCCACGGGACCGCCGGCGCACTCGCTCAGATCGCGCACCAGGGTGTCGCGCACCGCCGCCAGATCGGCAAAGGGGGTCTGGTTCAGGCTGTTGAGATACAGCTTGAACGACTTGGACTCGATGAGGTTGCGGCTGCTGGCCGGCACCCGCACCTCGCCGATGGCCACCACCGGCTTGCCCCGGCCGTTGAGCCAGGAGAGCTCGTAGAGGGTCCAGATATCCTCGCCCCGGAAGGGCAGCGCGTCGCCAAGGTTGAGATCGTCGCGATTGAGGGCGCGCGGCACCGGCTGCAGCAGGCTGGGGGCATAGGTGGAGACATAGGCGGTGCTCTGTCCCAGGTTCAGTCCCTTCAGGAGTTCGCTGTGGGCATAGCGCGGCTGGTCGGTCATGCAAGTCACCATGGTTCTAGGATTGGACGGGGCCACATTGTCGGCAAAAGCGGGCCCGGATCAAGCAGATTTCTCCTCGCGCCCTTCCCGGCCGGGGGCGGGGCGCGGAAAGCGGCTGCTGAACAGGGTCTGGTGCGTATCGGAGCGGACCGCCAGCGAGCCGCCGAGGGCCTCGATGATGGAGCGGGTGATGGCCAGCCCGAGCCCGGCGCCCTCGCTCTGGTGCTGGCGGGCGGCGTCGACCCGGTAGAAGCGGTCGAACAGGCGCGGCAACTGTTCCGCCGGGATGGGCGGGCCCGGGTTGGCCACGCTCACCCCCACGCCTCTCTCGTCGTCGGTGAGGCTGACCGTCACCCGGCTTCCGGCGGGGGCGTGGCGGATGGCGTTGGAGAGCAAGTTGCTGAAGGCGCGCCTGAGCATCAGCCGATCGCCCTGCAGGCGGGCCTGCCCCCGGCGCACCAGCCGCAGCGGCTTGTCGCTGGCGAGCGGCTCGAAAAATTCCAGCAGCTCATCGAGTTCCTGCGCCAGATCCAGCTCTTCGCGCTGCAGCGCCAGCAGGCCGTGGTCCGATTTGGCCAGCAGCAGCATGTCGCTCACCATGCGCGCCAGCCGTTCGTACTCCTCCAGATTGGAATAGAGCACCTCACGGTAGTCATTGGCGTTGCGCTCCTTGGAGAGAGCGACCTGGGTCTGCATCATCAGGTTGCTGATGGGGGTGCGCAGCTCGTGGGCGATGTCGGAGGAGAACTCGGAGAGGCGGCGAAAGGAGTGCTCCAGCCGCGCCAGCATGGCGTTGAAAGCCAGCACGGGCGCCTGCAGCTCGATCGGCAGCTGCTCGGGGGCCAGGCGCTGATCCAGCTTGTCGGCGGTGACGCTGGCCGAGACCCGGGCCAGCGCCCGCAGCGGCTTGAGCCCCAGCCGGGTGGCCAGCCAGCCCAGCAGCAGCGCCGCCAGCGCCAGGCCGAAGGTGAGCCAGACAAGCCAGATCTGCATCTGCCGGATGAAATGCTGGTGGTGGCTGGTGTCCAGGAAGACCCGCAGCTGAACCCGTATGGGCGCGCCCGGCGCCGTGCCGGGAAGGGTCACCTCCATGGCCTGCGCCCGGAAGGCGGCCGTCTCCAGGCGCCAGAGGCGGGGCTGCGCCGGGAGGGGAGCGGCTGCCGCCAGATGGGACGGCAGGGGCGGGGTGTGCGGCGGGCGGGATGAGACCAGCAGGCGGCCGTCGGCGGCGTGGATGAGCACATGCAGGCCGTGGTGCCCTCCCAGGGCCGCATCCAGCTGGCGGCCGAGCAGGGGCCAGTCGACGTCCCCGTCGCGGGTCTGCATCAGCAAAAAGTTGCGGGTCAGTTGCAGCTTGCCCTGGATCTCGGCATCGTCCTGGCTGGCAAAGTGCAGCTTCAGGGCGTGCAGAAACAGCAGGCAGGTGAGCAGCCACAGGCCGATCATGACGGCGCCGAACAGCAGGCTCAGGCGCGCGGTCAGGGACGAAAGAGGCCTCACGGCTGGCGGATCTCCATGACATAGCCCATGCCGCGTACCGTGTGGATGAGCTTGGGGCTGTGGTCGTCGTCTATCTTGCTGCGCAGGCGGCGGATGGCCACGTCGATGACGTTGGTGTCGCTGTCGAAATTCATGTCCCACACCAGAGAGGCGATGAGCGAGCGGGGCAGCACCTCGCCGCTGCGGCGCAGCAGCAGCTCCAGCAGGGCGAACTCCTTGCCGGTCAGGTGGACTCGCTTGCCGCCGCGGGTGACCTGGCGGCGCAGCACGTCCAGACTCAGGTCGGCCAGATGGAGGCTGTCCGGCTGCAGCTGCTTGCCCCGGCGCAGCAGCGTGCGCACCCGGGCCAGCAGTTCGGCAAAGGCAAACGGCTTGACCAGGTAATCATCGGCGCCCAGCTCCAGCCCCCTGACCCTGTCCTCCAGCGCATCCTTGGCGGTCAGGAACAGCACCGGCTCGTCGTGCCTGGCCAGGCGCAGCCGCTGCAGCAGCTGCCAGCCGTCCAGCCCCGGCAGCATGACATCCAGCACCAGCAAATCGTACCTGTTCTCCTGGGCCGCATGCAGGCCATCCTGGCCATTTTGCACCCAATCCACCACATAGCCCGCTTCGGTCAGCCCCTGTTGCAGGTAGCCGCCGGTCTTGGGTTCGTCTTCGACTATCAGGATCCGCATTGGCCTCGCTCCGCCCTCCCAGCACAAGGGAGCATTATGCCCTCACAGGCCTGGTGGGTCATCCAGATGACAAAGTTGTCATCTGCCGGTCAGCCGGCTGTCAGACAGAAAACATGATAATGGGAATGTATCTTATCCGTGTCGACCGGGTACCGGCTGGCCCGCGCGCTGGGTGCGCGCCCGTGTCGTCAGCCGTTGCCTGGAGGTCCGATCCGTGTCTGTGCCCATCTGGTGTCGCCGCGTCATCCTGTTACTGCTGGCTGTGCCGCTTTTCTCTTCCCTGGTGCAGGCCCACGAGGGCCATGCCGGTCACGAAGCGACCACCCTGCCGCCCGCCGCCCCCGAGGCGGCCGCGCCATCCAGGGCCGTTGCCCAGTCGGAGCGCTTCGAGCTGGTGATCGTCCCCAGGGATGGGGAGTTAATCCTTTATCTGGATCGCTTTGCCGACAACAGCCCCGTCACCGGTGCCCAGGTGGAGGTGGAGCGCGGCAGCTGGCAGGGCCAGGCCGTCGAGTTCGAGCCCGGTACCTACCGGGTGGCGGCGCCCTGGCTGGCACAGGAGGGGGAGCATCTGCTGCTGTTTACCCTCATCCGGGGCGAGGAGGCGGATCTGCTGGACACCCGTCTCACAGTGTCGCCGCCGGCCCCCGCCGGGCCCGCCGATGCGCCCCTGCCCGCCTGGCTTCCGCCTCTGGCCGCCCTGGCGCTGGTAGCGCTGCTCGTCTTGTTTTGGATCCTGCGTCGTCGAGGTGCCCGCTCATGATCATTTGTCGTCAACACCTGACCCTGGCGGGGCTGCTGTTCGCCCTGCTGCCGGCCGGGGCCCTGGCCCATGGGGGCGAGGATCACGGGGCCGATGCCCACGCGTCCGAGGCCTCTCACGCCATGGCGCCCCAGACCATGGCGGTGTCGTCACCGCTGTACGCTGAGCCGCCCCGGCGACTGGCCGATGGCCGGGTGTTCCTGCCCAAGTCGGTGCAGCGGCGCCTGGGCATCCGCACCCAGATCCCCCACACCGCTCCCCTGACCCGCAGCCTGGAACTCAACGGCCATGTGGTCATGGATCCCAATGCCGGCGGTCGGGTGCAGTCGTTGCAGGGGGGGCGGCTGGTGGCCGGTCCCAACGGCCTGCCCACCCTGGGCCAGGCGGTGAGCAAGGGGGAGGTGCTGGCACGCATCCTCCCTGCCGTCTCGCCGCTGGATCTGGCGACCCAGCAGGCCGAGCTGGCCGACTGGCAGGAGCAACGCAAGCTGGCGCAAAAGGATCTGGCCCGGCTGCGGGCCCTGGACAGCGCCGTGCCGCGCCGGGAGATCGAGGCCGCCGAGGCGCAGCTGCGAGGACTGGCTGCCCGCATCCGGGTTCTGGAGCAGGGACTGGCGCGTCTTGAGCCCCTGGTGGCGCCGGTGGAGGGGGTGATCGCCTCCACCCTGGCGGTCAACGGCCAGGTGGTGGATGCAAAGGAAACCCTGTTTGAGGTGATCGATCCCCGCCGCCTGCTGATCGAGGCCTTCGCGTTCGATCCGCAAGTCGCGGCAACCATCAGCGGGGCCAGCCTCCAGGGCAGCGGCCTGCCGCTGACCCTGATGGGCTCCGGGCGGGCGCTGCGGGAGGGGGCGCTGCCGCTGCTGTTCCGGGTGCAGTCCGATGCGCTGGCGCCGGCGCTGGTGCTGGGGCAGCCGGTCAAGCTCATCGCCCAGACCCGGGAGCCGGTAGCGGGGGTGGCCCTGCCACTGAGTGCCCTGGTGCAGAACAGCGTCAACGAGCCGGTGATCTGGGTGCACGAGGAGCCGGAGCTGTTTCGTGCCTGGCCGGTGCAGGCGGCGCCGCTGAATGGCACGCAACGGGCGGTGACCGGGTTGCCGGATGCGGCGCGGGTGGTGGTGCAAGGCGCCACCCTGCTCAACCAGATCCGCTAAGGAGCATGCATGTTTAGCTGGATAGTCAACGCAAGCCTGCGCAACCGCCTGCTGGTGCTGGGGCTGGCGGGCATACTGATGATCTACGGCGGGCTGACGGCCTGGCAGATGCCGGTGGACGTGTTCCCCGATCTCAACAAGCCCACCGTCACCATCATGACCGAGGCCGGTGGCATGGCTCCGGAAGAGGTGGAACAGCTGGTCTCCTTCCCGCTGGAGACCAGCCTCAACGGCATGCCTGGGGTGACCCGGGTGCGCTCTGTCTCCGGGGTCGGGCTCTCCATCCTCTACGCCGAGTTCGACTGGGGCTCGGATATCTACCGCAACCGGCAACTGGTGGCCGAGCGTCTGAGCCAGGTGCGCGAGCAGCTGCCCGGCGGCGTCAACCCGGTGATGGGGCCCATCTCCTCGGTGATGGGAGAGTTCATGCTCATCGCCCTGCCGGCGGATCCTGCCACCAGTCAGCCCATGGCGATCCGCGAGTATGTGGATTTCGTATTGCGCCCACGGCTGCTCTCCATCCCCGGGGTGGCCCAGGTGATCCCCATTGGCGGCGAGGTGCGCCAGTTCCGGGTCGAGCCGGACACGGCCCTGATGGCTCGCCTGGGGATCAGCTTCAGTCAGCTTGAAGAGGCGCTGGCCCACTTCTCCAGCAATACCAGCGGCGGCTTCTTGGAGAAAAGTGGCCGGGAGTATCTGATCCGGCATCTGGGGCGCACCACCCGCCTGGAGGATCTGCAGAACCTGGCGCTGGCGGTCCATGCCGGCAATCCCATTCAGCTCAAGCAGATAGCCGAGGTCAAGTTCGCGGCTGCCTTCAAGCGCGGCGATGCCGGCTTTGGCGGCAAGCCGGCGGTCATCGTCAGCGTGCAAAAGCAGCCCAATGCCGACACGGTGCGCCTCACCGGCCAGATCGAATCCGCGCTGGCGGAGCTCGAGCGCGGCCTGCCGGCGGGGATCAGCGCCCCCCATGTCCTGTTTCGCCAGGCTGACTTCATCGCCGCCTCCATCGACAACGTGCAGGAGGCGCTGCGGGACGGCGCCATCATGGTGGCGGTCATCCTGTTTGCGTTCTTGCTCAACCTGCGCACCACCTTCATCTCCCTGACCGCCATTCCCCTCTCCATCGCCATCACCGCCCTGGTGTTCAAGTGGATGGGGCTCTCCATCAACGTCATGACCCTGGGGGGGCTGGCCATTGCCATCGGCGAGCTGGTGGACGATGCGCTGGTGGATGTGGAAAACGTGCTGCGCCGTCTCAAGCAGCAGCGGCCCAAGGGAGTGTTCGAGCTTATCCGCAGCATCGCCGCCGCCAGCAACGAGGTGCGCTCCGGCGTGGTCATCGCCACCCTGGTGGTGGTGCTGGTGTTCGTGCCCCTGTTTGCCCTGCCGGGCATAGAGGGGCGGCTGTTTGTACCGCTGGGCATCGCCTACATCACCTCCATCCTGGCCAGCATGCTGGTGGCGCTCACCGTCACTCCGGTGCTGTGCTTCTTCCTGCTGCCGCGCATGAAGCGGCTGCAAGGCGGTGACTCGCCGCTGGTGGCCTGGCTCAAGCGCTGGGATCGGCGTCTGCTGGCGGCCAGCTTTCCCCGGGCCAGGCGCATATTGGCGGCGGCCTGCGGCCTGCTGCTGCTGACCCTGGCCACGGTGCCGCTGTTTCCCCGTGCCTTTCTGCCCCCCTTCAACGAGGGGACCCTGACCGTGAGCCTGCTGCTCAATCCGGGCACCGCGCTGGAGGAGTCGAACCGCATCGGTACCCTGGCGGAGCAGGCGATCCTGGCGGTGCCCGAGGTCAAGAGCGTGGGGCGGCGGACTGGCCGTGCCGAGCTGGATGAGCACGCCGAGGGGGTGCATTCCAGCGAGCTGGACGTGGATCTGCACCCCAGCGAGCGCAGCCGGGAGGCCGTCATGGCCGATATTCGTGCCCGTCTGGGGACGCTGCCGGCCACAGTGCTGCTGGGGCAGCCCATCTCCCACCGGCTGGATCACCTGCTCTCGGGGGTGCGGGCCCAGATTGCCATCAAGATCTTCGGCGACGATCTGGACAGCCTGCGCGCCCAGGCCGCCGGCCTGCAGGAGCGTTTGGCCCAGATCCCGGGGCTCACCGATCTGCAGATCGAAAAGCAGGTGCTGATCCCGCAGATCACGGTGCGGCTCGATTACGAGCGGCTGGCCCTCTACGGCATACCGCCCGGGGCGCTGCTGGCCAGCCTGGAGACCCTGACCGAAGGGGACAGGGTGGGCCAGATCATCGACGGCAACAAGCGCTTCGATCTGGTGGTGCGCCTGCCCGACGGCGAGCGCCATCCCCAGGGGCTGGCCAATCTGCTCATCGACACGCCCCACGGCCGCATTCCCCTGTCGCAGGTGGCGAGCATCGAGGAGGGGGATGGCCCCAACCAGATAGGGCGCGAGAACAGCCGCCGGCGCATCGTCATCGCCGCCAACACCGATGGCTCCGACATGGCGGCCATAGTGGCGCAGATCCGCCAGCTGCTGGCAACGACCCCGCTGCCGGAGGGCTACTTCGTCAGCCTGGAGGGGCAGTTCCAGGCCCAGGAGCAGGCGACCCGGCTGATCGGCCTGCTCGCCCTGGCCTCACTCGGTCTCATCTTTGCCGTGCTCTACAGCCGTTACCGCTCCAGCCGCCTGGCGCTGATGATCATGGGCAATATTCCCATGGCCCTCATCGGCAGCGTGATCGCCATGTGGCTGGCGGGGGTCTCGCTGTCGGTGGCTTCGCTGGTGGGGTTCATCACCCTGACCGGCATCGCCACCCGCAACGGCATTCTCAAGATCAGCCATTACATCAACCTGTGCAAGTTCGAGGGGGAGAGCTTCGGCCAGGCCATGATCATCCGTGGCTCGCTGGAGCGGCTGACACCGGTGCTGATGACGGCGCTGGTCTCCGCCTTTGCCCTGGTGCCACTGCTGCTGGCAGCCGATGCGCCGGGCAAGGAGATCCTGCACCCGGTGGCGGTGGTGATCTTCGGCGGCCTCATCAGCTCCACCCTGCTGGATACCCTGCTGACGCCGCTGATGTTCTGGTGCTATGGCCGGGAGCCCCTGGCGGCGTTGCTGCAGGAGCCGGATGATGAAACCTATTGATCGGTCTAACCCAAGGAAATGCAGATGAAAAAAATCCTGTTGCTGACCCTGCTGCTGAGCGGCCAGGTACTTGCCCATGGCGATCTGGCGCCAGCCCATGGCGGCCTCATTCAGGAGGGCACGTCGCTGACAGTGGAACTGCGGGTCGAGCCGGCCATGACCATGGTTTATCTGAGCGATCACGCCGTGCCCGTTTCGGCCCAGGGAGCCGGCGGTGAGCTCATCCTGTTGAGCGGGGGGAAAAAAACGGTGATCCCCCTGGCCCCGGCCGGGGATGATGCCCTGATGGGCCCGGGAGCCCGGCTGGCTCCGGGTGCCAGGGCAGTGGTGCGACTGACGGTGCCGGGGCGGGGCGAGGAGCAGCTGCGCTTCCTGCTCCCCTGAGGTTTATTCTGGGGGCGGGGAGATCATGGTCGTTGCTTCGTGGTACCAGATCGGTAAATGAGGTACCGGCAACAGGCGAAGATGCATGGGGTTGTTGCCAAGCGTTGATTGTGAGCAACACGAGTCGTGTCGAGGCCGTGGTCGGCGCTGATAGGCGCCGACTACGGATTATCGCAAGCTCCCGGCATCAGCCCGATAACTTACGACTTCGCAACCGCAGGGCGTTGCCGATGACCGAGACGGAGCTCAGGCTCATGGCCAGGGCGGCCACCATGGGCGAGAGCAGCATGCCGGTGGCCGCGTAGAAGAGCCCGGCGGCCAGCGGAATTCCCAGGGCGTTGTAGACGAAGGCGAACAGCAGGTTTTGCTTCATGTTGGTGATGGTGGCATTCGACAGCGCCCGGGCCAGGGCGATGCCGCGCAGATCGCCCTTCACCAGGGTCACCTGGGCGCTGCTCATGGCCACGTCGGTGCCGGTGCCCCTGGCCCCGCCCACGTCTGCCTGGGCCAGGGCCGGGGCATCGTTGATGCCGTCTCCGGCCATGGCCACGATGTGTCCCTGCTGTTGCAGCCGCTCCACCAGCGCCAGCTTGTCCGCCGGCTTCACCTCGCCATGGACCTCCGTTATTCCCAGCCTGCGGCCCACCGCCCGCGCCGTGGTCTCGCCATCGCCGGTGGCCATGATGACCGTCAGCCCCTCGGCCCGCAGCTGCGTCAGTGCCTCGGGCGTCGCCGCCTTGACCGGAGCGCTCACCGCCAGCCGGCCGGCCAGCTGGCCATCCACCGCCAGGTACATGACGCTGGCGCCCTCCTGGCGCAAGGGTTCTGCCTCGCCCTGCAACCCCGAGACATCGACGCCGTGTTGCTCCAGCAGGGTGGCATTGCCCAGCACCAGCGTCGCTCCCGCGACCTGGCCCGTGACGCCGATGCCTTCGCGCGTCTGGAACTCCTTCACCTGATCAAGATGAAGCTGCTGCTCCCGGGCGGCCTGGACGATGGCGTGGGCCAGGGGATGCTCGCTGCCCTGATCCAGGCTGGCGGCCAGGCGCAGCACCTCGCTGGCCTCCCGGCCCGAGGCGGGAATGGCCTGCTGGAACACTGGCCGCCCCTCGGTCAGGGTACCGGTCTTGTCCACAATCAGGGTGTCCACCCGGCGAAAGTGCTCGATGGCCGCCGCGTCCCGGAACAGTATCCCCCGGGTGGCGCCCTTGCCGGTGGCCACCATGATGGACATGGGGGTGGCCAGCCCCAGGGCACAGGGACAGGCGATGATCAGCACCGCCACACCGTTGATGAGCCCGTACTCCCAGCCGTTGCCGGGCCCCAGCAGCCCCCAGCCAAGGAAAGTGAGGATGGCGATAAGCACCACCACCACCACGAAGTGGCCGGCAATCCGGTCGGCCAGCCGCTGCATGGGCGCCTTGGAGCGTTGGGCCTGGGCCACCAGGTTGACGATTTGCGCCAGCATGGTCTGGGTGCCCACCTTCTGGGCCTGCATGGTCAGGGCGCCGGTGGTATTCAACGTGGCGCCGATCACCTTGTCGCCCCGGCGTTTGCTCACCGGCATGGGCTCGCCGGTGAGCATGGACTCGTCGATGCTGCTGCTGCCGTCCACGACCACCCCATCCACCGGGACTTTCTCGCCCGGGCGGATGCGCAGCCGATTCCCCACCTGAACATGCGCCAGGGGGATATCCTCCTCCACGCCATCGGCATTGATGCGGCGTGCGGTCTTGGGGGCCAGCCCCATGAGCAGACGGATGGCCTCCGAGGTCCGGGAGCGGGCCTTGAGCTCCAGCACCTGCCCCAGCAGGGTCAGGGAGATGATCACCACTGCCGCTTCAAAATAGACCGCCACCCGGCCCATGGACCGAAAGACTGGCGGGAAGAGGTCGGGTGCGACGGTCGCCACGACGCTGTAGATGAAGGCCGCGCCGGTGCCGGTGCCGATCAGGGTCCACATGTTGGGGTTGCGCTGGAGCAGGGATGTGGCCCAGCGGACAAAGAAAGGCGCGCCCGCCCAGAGCACCACCGGCAGGGACAGCAGCAGCTCGATCCAGCTTTGGGTCTGCATGTCGAACCAGGCGAGGTAGCGGCCGAACATGGCCAGCAGGGTCACGACAAGGGTCAGGGGCAGCGTGAACAGGAAGCGGCGCTGAAAGTCGACCAGCTCCGGATTTTCTTCTGTTTCCGGCAGGGGTTGCTCCGGCTCCAGCGCCATGCCGCACTTGGGGCAGCTGCCGGGATGATCCTGACGGATCTCCGGGTGCATGGGGCAGGTGTAGAGGGTGCCGGGCTCGATTGGCGAGTCTTCCACGACAGGCTGCGGCTGGAGATAGCGTTGCGGAGCGGCCGCGAATTTATGCCGGCAATGGGCGCTGCAGAAATGGTAACTCTCATCCTGATAGGAAAAATGCTGTGCCGATTCGATAGGCACCTGCATGCCGCAGACGGGATCTGTTGCTGTTGGTCGATTGACCTGAGCGGCCGTCGGCGGAGTGAGGTGATCCGGAGAGGATTTCATGGTGGACTCCTATTTCCTGGTCAAGGCTGATGGGAGAAACGGGCAATCACGAAGGCGGGACAGCTGTCAAAGATGCGCCAGTCACGTGGGTCCGGGGGCGGACAAAGCTGAAGGCAAACATAACGAATACGGCTGCGTTCAGGATCACCCGCAGCCAGAGACCATGGGCGGGACGATGGGGAGTCATACAGGATTATTTCCGTTGCGGTTATCCGGTTTGTCTTCTGCCTGAGCATGTTGATCGCGATGCTGGCCATGACCTGTATGTCCATGATGACCAGGACCGTGGTGCATGCACAGGTGCATCAACGGGCAAGCCAGCAGCAACAGGTAAGGCAGTATTCCTAAGATGTGCGCCCAATGCTCGGTGACCAGGAAGTAGCCGGAAACGGCTCCAATGACCATCAGAGCGGCGGCATACCGGGCATGCCAGAACCCGCCAGCATGGTTGTCGTTTGAGTTGGATTCATGTGCCATGTTTTTCCTCGCGCCTCTCGGACCTGCAACCAATGCCGGCGCTGCCTTCCAATCGGCAAGGGAATGTCCCGGTCAATGACATAGTTCTGCTTTGCTGCCTATTCGCAGTGTAGTTCTTGTGCGATTCCGTTGTTTAAATGGGGTTTCAGATGACGCGAATGTAATGCTACTGACAGCCTGGCTTCAGGCTTGTTCGGTAGTCTGGGGTTATCTGAAACATCATGGCACCACAGATTTGGGACATCACCATGCGGTTGTGGGGAACGGCAGCTTTGGTATTGACGTTTACGAGTGTCGGCGTCTGGGTGTCGGCCTGGACGGAGCAGGAGCCGGACGCTTATCAGGTTTTCCGAGTGCGGACTCAGCCACTGGCGGCCGCAGCCACAGGTGAGTCATCGCACTGCCTGATGGAACATGGCCTGGACTGGTCCAGTGACACGAGCAGGCCAGGCGCAGTCCCGATGCGGACATTTATTTTCTAATGGCATGACAGCTAAGAGAGGTCGTGCCCGCCGGTTGGGTCATTACGGCGCTCAACCATTCAAATTCGAATAAACTCACTATTCACATAAGGAGTCATCATGACACTCAAGCACATCACCCCCCCTCTGCTGGGATTGGCCGTCTCGGGATGGCTGTTTGTCAGCTTGGCCCAGGCTGCGGAGCCCACGACAGCGGCGGCAACAGAACAGGGTATGGGTGCAATGCCGATGGAGCACGACATGCACATGGGTCATGAGCAAATGCGGAAGATGCACGAAGCCATGATGGCTATGCCGGTCCAGACGGCCAACGGCACGGGCGAGGCCGAAACGGGGTCAACGGCTCCGTCTGGCGGGCATGAGCAACACCACACTGCGACTCCCTGATCCGGGAGAGGCCGGTGGTGACGAGATGGAGTGAGCCCTGGATGCCTGACGATGCGATATAGGTTGCTGGCTGGTTTTTCTGGTCGCTTTTGGCGGCGCAACACGAAGGAGAACAAGATGCAGATAGTGAAACTGACGGTGCTGGCCCTGGGGTTGCTGGGCAGCCTGGCCTGGGCAGGCGACCTGCCGAAGATGACGTTGCACAAGAGCCCCCACTGT
>JBFHKO010000027.1:0-19134 GCA_041595355.1 Aeromonadaceae bacterium | reverse complement strand
CGTACTGGGTCTGTGCTTCATCTCCGAAGGTGCCATTCCCTTTGCCGCCCGCGATCCGATGCGTGTCGTGCCCTGCACCATGCTGGGGGGTGCCGTGACCGGTGCGCTCTCCATGCTGTTCGGTTGCCAGCTGCTGGCTCCCCACGGTGGCATCTTCGTACTGCTGATCCCGAACGCCATCAGCCCGGTACTGATGTACGTGCTCGCCATTGCCGCCGGCACGGCGGTGACCGGTATCCTGTACGCCTTCATCAAGCCGAAGGAAATGGCCGACATGAAGACCGCCGTGGCAGCCCAATAAGCCCCACTGACCTGTGATGGTCCTGACGAATGTGTTTACTGTGTGCGTTTTACCCCGGCCTGGCGCCGGGGTTTTTTATGCCTGCGCCACGCTGTCGCCGGCCATGTCGAGCCCGATGCCGCCCCTGGCTGCGATTATCAGCTGCAAAAAAAAACACAGCGGGTACAATTTCGCGGCCATGCCGAGGCAATCCGACGCTGGATAGACAATCCCCATGCGGTGACGGGTTCGTCGCCCCCACCACCGACAACATACCAGAGGCTTCCATGACTTCCTGTTTGAGAAAATTCGGGCCAGCCCTGCTGGCGGCCACGCTCTCGTTGTCTGCTGCGCTGACCGCTCAGGCCGCTACCTTCACCTTTACTGCCATTCCGGATCAGGATGAATCCCTGCTCAATACCCGCTTTGCCCAGGTGGCCGCCTATCTCAGCCAGCAGCTGGGCGTGGAGGTGAAGTACATCCCGGTGAAGAGCTACCCCGCCGCCGTCACCGCATTTCGTAACAATCAGGTGCAGCTGGCCTGGTTCGGTGGCCTTTCCGGCGTACAGGCCCGCCATCTGGTCCCGGGTTCCCAAGCGCTGGCCCAGGGCTACGAAGATCAATTTTTCAAGAGCTATTTCATCGCCCACCACAGCACCGGTCTCGGCAAGTCCGAGCATCTGCCGGCCACGCTCAAGGGCATGAGCTTCACCTTCGGCGCCAAGAGCTCCACCTCCGGGCGACTGATGCCGGAATTCTATCTGCGCCAGGCATTCTCGGCAGCCCCCGAGGCGATCTTCAAGCGCGTCGGTTTCTCCGACGATCACCACCGCACCATCGCCCAGGTTGAATCCGGTGCCTATCAGGTGGGCGCGGTCAACTACCAGGTGTGGGAGCAGGCTCTGGCTGACGGTAGCGTCGATCCGGCCAAGGTAAAGGTGATTTGGGAAACCCCCACCTATCCCGATTACCAGTGGACCCTGCGTGGCGATGTCGATGCGGTCTTTGGTGCCGGCTTCACCGACAAGGTCCGCACCGCCCTGCTTGAGATGAAAGATCCGGCGCTGCTGGCGAGCTTCCCCCGACAGGGATTTGTTCCGGCCAGCAATGCCGACTATGCCCCCATCGAAGAGACAGCGCGCAGCATCGGACTCAGCGATTGAGTGCTCCCCTGTTTGAGCTCCAGAATGCCTCGCTCGACTATGGCAGCGCACCGGTCCTTCGAGACGTCACGGTGCGCATCGAGTCGGGCGAGCATGTGGCGCTGGTCGGGCCGAGCGGCAGTGGCAAATCCACCCTGTTGCAGCATCTCTACCGGCAGCAGAGGGAGCATAGCGCCCTCTGCACCCAGGCCTGCGGCCTGGTGCCGGTGCTCAGTGCCTACCACAACGTCTATATGGGCCAGCTGCACCGCCACTCGGCGCTCTATAACCTGCTCAACTTGATCCGCCCCTGGCGCGGCCACCGGCAGGCGATTGAAACGCTGCTCGCCACGCTGGGCATGGCCGACAAGCTGATGGTGTCGGTGGACCGGCTTTCCGGCGGGCAACAGCAGCGCACCGCCATTGCCCGGGCGCTGTATCAGCGCCAACCCATCTTTCTGGGGGACGAGCCCACATCCAGCCTCGACCCGCTGCAATCCGACGAAATGCTGACCCTGATCCAGCGCCAGCACACCACCTCGGTGGTGGCGCTGCACGATCAGCAGTTGGCGCTGCGACGCTTCAGCCGCGTTATCGGTCTCAATGCCGGTCGTATCGCCTTCGATCTTCCCGCACACCATATTGATGAACAGCGCCTGCATGCCCTTTACCGCAACTAGTACCGCGACCCGCCTGCGCAATCTGGCAGGACTGGTCATCGTCATGGCCTTGGTGTGCCTGCCGGCCGCCGATCTGGAGATAGGCCATACCGAACCCGGACTGGAGCTGGCGAGGATGATGCGCGGGCTGCTGGCCCCCGATTTCGTCTCGCTGGAGTCGCCCCTGACGGCACTGGCGTACACGGTCAGCTTCGCCCTGCTCGGCAGCGCCGGCGCCATCCTCCTCGGTCTGTTGCTGGCGCTGCTGTTTCACCTGCGCCCGGTGCGCCTTGGCTGCGCCTTTATCCGCGCCATCCATGAGCTGTTCTGGGCCCTGATCTTCATGCAGATCTTCGGCCTGTCGGCCCTGACCGGGCTGCTGGCCATACTGCTGCCTTACGGCTGCACCTTCGCCAAGGTCTATGCCGAGACCCTGCAACTGGTCGATGCCACCCCGTCTCGCAACCTGCCCGCCCGCACCGGCTTGCTGAGCCGTTTTCTGTACGCGCGCCTGCCACTGGCCTGGCCGGCCCTCAAGAGCTACAGCCGTTACCGCTTCGAATGCGCCCTGCGCTCCGCCACCGTGCTGGGCTTTATCGGCCTGCCGACGCTGGGCTTTCACCTGGAAACCGCCCTCAAGCAGGGCAGTTACGACCAGGCAACCGCCCTGCTGCTGCTGTTTTTCCTGCTGATCGCGACCATCCACCTGTGGCTGCGCCCTGCCCTCTTGCCGCTCTACCTGCTGGCGTCACTATGGTGGTTGCCACCACAACCGGATATCGATCTGTCGCTGGTGCTGCGCTTCGTCAGCGTGGATATCTGGCCGGCGCCGCTGCGGGCGGGCGATCTCGGCGGCAGCTGGCACTGGCTGGTGACACTGCTGCAGGAGCAGGCTATCGGCGCGACGCTCAACACCCTGATCCTGACCCAGATGGCACTGGCTGGCTCGCTGCTGGTCAGCCTGGGGCTGTTCTGGATCGGCTCGCGCCACTTTGTTGCCCCGGGCGTGGCACCACTGGGTCATGCCCTGCTGCTGGTGCTGCGCTCGACGCCGGAGATGCTGCTGGCCTTTATCGCCCTGTTGCTGCTCGGCCCCTCCATGCTGCCGGCGGTGCTGGCCCTGTCACTCCACAATGGCGGCCTGCTCGGCTACCTGATGGCCCGCCTTGCCCAGCCGCTGCAACTGCGGATCGATGCCAGCCGCGGCCTCAACCGCTATTGGTATGAAGTGGTGCCGCCCCTGTTTCCGCAACTGCTGGGATTCCTGTTCTATCGCTGGGAGGTGATACTGCGGGAAAGCGCCATCCTCGGCATTCTGGGCGTCACCACCCTGGGGTTCTATATCGACTCCGCCTTTGCCGAGATCCGTTACGACCGGGCCATGCTGCTGATCCTCATCAGCGCCCTGCTGAACATGCTGATCGACAACCTGTCGCGCAGCCTGCGGCAGCGGGCCGGCGTGGAGCGCTCAAGGGCGTCGTGACGAAATGGGAAACGGGAGCGGCTGTTGAGAAGAGGTACAGCCCCAGGCGCACAAGGGCGCCGGGGGCTGACTGGGGTGCATGAGTGAAAGGTTCCGGTGAGCCACCCCGGCCTTCAGCGACTGGGAAGGTCAGCTGCCCAGCAGCAGCTTGTCATCGTCCAGCTCTTCGCCATCGGTGCGAGCCTGGGCAAACAGATTGAGCAGATCCTTGACCTCATACGCGGCACGTTGCGCGCCGGTGAGATCGAAGATGATTTTCCCTTCATGCAGCATCAGGGTCCGCGAACCATGATCCAGCGCCTGGCGCATGGAGTGAGTCACCATCATCACGGTCAACTGCTTCTCTTCGATGATCTGCGACGAGATATCCATGATCAGGGCGGCGGTCTTGGGATCCAGTGCCGCCGTGTGTTCATCCAGCAACAGGATGCTGCTGGGCTGCAATGCCGCCATCAGCAAACTCACCGACTGGCGCTGACCGCCGGACAACAGCCCCATCTCGCTTTCCAGCCGCTCCTCCAGCCCCAGATTGAGACGACTCAGCTGTTCGCGGAAGATGGCGCGCAGCTTGTCATTCAGCGCCGGGGTCAAGCGGCCGCGCCGCCCGCGGCCATAGGCGAGGGCCATGTTTTCCTCGACCGTCAGGTTGCCACAGGTGCCGGCCAGCGGATCCTGGAAGACGCGGGCGATGTCACCGGTGCGTGCAGGCGCCGGCAGTCTGGTCACATCCCGTTCGCCGAAATAGATCCGGCCACGGGTGGCCCTGATGTCACCGGCAATGGTGTTGAGCAGGGTTGACTTTCCGGCCCCATTGGAACCGATGACGGTTACGAACTCGCCCTCGGGGATGCGCAGGTCGATTCCGCGCAGGGCCAGTTTTTCGGTCGGCAGGCCACGGTTGAAGGTGACATGCAGGTTTTCGCAGCGGATCATGCTTCATCCTCCAGCGCGCGTTTCGCCTTCCACTCGGCGCGCAGCTTGGGGAACACCAGCGACAGCGCCACCAGTACGGCGGTGATCAGATTCAGATCGGAGGCATTGAAACCGAGGAAATCGGCATTCAACGCCATGGAGACAGCCAGCCGGTAGAGCAGCGAACCGATGATACAGCTCAGCACAATCACCCGCATCGAGCGGCTGTTAAACAGCGATTGACCGATGATGACGGCCGCCAGGCCCACCACTATGGTACCAATGCCCATGGTGGAGTCGGCAAAGCCGTTGGTCTGGGCAAACAGCGCTCCGGCCAGCCCCACCAGACCATTGGAGAGCGCCAGGCCAACATAGACCTTCTCGCTCACCACTATGCCATTGGCCTGGGCCATGCGTTTGTTGGCACCCACCGCCCGCATCGCCAGCCCATACTGGGTGGTGAGGAACCAGGCGACAGCCAGCCCGACCAGCAGGGCACTGACGGCCACAAACAGCACCTTCATGTACATGTCCGCCAGCCCCAGTCCCTCGAAGGGGGTCAGCACGGTCGGCTCCATGATGAGGGCCAGATTGGGCTTGCCCATCACCCTCAGGTTGATGGTGTAGAGGGCCGTCATGGTGAGAATACTGGCCAGCAGGTGCAGTATGTTGAAACGCAGATTGAGCCAGGCGGTCACCAGCCCGGCCGAGGCCGCCGCCAGGGTGCCGACCAGGGTCGCCAGATAGGCGTTCATGCCCAGCACAATCAGGGTGGCGGTGGCGGCCGCTCCGAGGGTGAAGCTACCGTCGACCGTGAGGTCGGGAAAATCCAGTACCCGAAAAGTGAGATAGACACCAATGGCCACCAGGCCATAGATAAAGCCAATCTCCAGGGTTCCTAAAAAGGCAAATGCAGACATATTCAGCGCAACTTGTTATTCGATGATCTTGGTGGCCCGGGCGCGCACGGCAGCCGGTATCTCGACGCCCATGCGGGTCGCCATCTTGGCGTTTACAAACAGATCGGTGCCTTTGGCCATTGTCACATCAATGGCGCCTGGCGCCTCGCCCTGCAGCACGCGCACCACAATATCGCCCGTCTGGCGACCCAGCTCGAGGTAGTCATAGCCTACGGCGGCCACGGCGCCACGGGCAACGGAGCCGGTATCCGCCGCGAAGACGGGGATCCGGGCATCGATACCGACCTTCACCACCGACTCGAACGCACTGATGATGGTGTTATCCGTCGGGCAGTAGATGGCGTCGGCCTTGCCCACCAGTTGCTTGGCGGCAATCATGACATCGGACGACTTGGGTGCCGGCGACTCGACCACCGTGATCCCCTGCGCCTCGGCGGCAGCCTTCATGGCATTGACGATGGAGACCGAATTGGCCTCGCCCGGATTGTAGGGAATACCAAGCCTCTTGAGACCGGGCATGAACTCCTTGATCAGCGCCAGATGCTGTTCCACGTTGACCATGTCAGACAGACCGGTAACATTGCCCCCCGGCTGAGTCAGGCTCGGCACCACCTTGGCGCCTACCGGGTCGGTGACCACCGAGAACACCACCGGGATCGCCTGGGTCGCGCTCACTGCTGCCTGGGCAGACGGCGTGGCGATGGCAACGATCACGTCAGGCGCATCCCCCACCAGCTTGCGCGCGATCTGGGCGGCAATGGCCGGCTGGCCCTGGGCACTTTCATAGGTGAACTTCAGTTTGTCGCCGCTATAGCCGCGCTCTTCCAGCACCGCCTTGACACCATCGCGAACGGCATCCAGTGCCGGATGCTCAACAATGGCGGTGGTGGCAACATACACCGGTTTGGCCTGCAGTCCGCCGCTCACCACGGCGGAGGATAAGAGCAGGGCGTTGACAAACGAGCAAAACTTCATGTTGGGATCCCTTCTGATGAACGGCTCTTGGTTAATTATTCGGCTGACGTATGGGTTGGCAGTTGCATTATCCAGACTGCGAGGAAAACGCGTCTTATCTTACCCGTTCCGTCAGGCGTTGAAAAATCAAGATCCATCATGACCCCACTGGAAGTCATGTTGGCGGCTGGCTGAAACACAGCGGCCGTCTCTGCCATCAGGGCCTGTCTACCTCGGGCCTGCACCTCGCCCCCTCCACGCGGGCAAGCCTGCCGCCATTCCGGCGCGCCGATCAAAACGCCCCGGCTGGCGCCACCGTGCTCCAGGCAGACGATGTTGCATCCGGCCCAATGCGCCGTACTGGACTCCTGGTTGCCCATCGGGGCGATGGCATCAGCCGGGCCCTTTGCCCCGGCTCTTGAACTGCCGGATACTCTGCTTGCCGGCCGAGCGGCGGTTGGCCTGCTTGTCGCGCGGCGCTCGCTTGGCCTCGCTGGCGGCGGGCTGGTCGGTCAGCGGGAAACCGTCCAGCGCGCCAAGCGGCAACGCCCGCCCGGTCAGGGCCCGGATCGCCGCCAGCATCGCCGCCTCGCCATGGCAGACCAGCGAGATGGCCAGGCCGCTGCAGCCCGCGCGGGCGGTACGGCCGATGCGATGCACATAGACGGGGGCACTGGCGGGCAGATCCAGGTTGACTACCACCGGCAGCGCCTCGACATGAATGCCGCGCGCCATCAGATCGGTCGCCACCAGCACCCGCACCCGCCCGGCCCGAAAATCCGCCAGCGCCTGCTCGCGAACAATTTGCTCCTTGTCGCCATGCAGGGCCGCCACCCGCTCGCCGGCCTTGGCCAGCCGTTTTGCCAGGGCGTCGGCGTCATCCCGCGCGCTGATAAACACCAATACCTGGCGCCAGTCGTGCTGCTTTAGCAGAGCGATGAGGGCCTGGGCCTTGCTGCTCTTGTTGAGCAGGTAGAGCCGCTCCTCGATGCCGCTGACCGGACTGTTGACAGGCTGGGCCGCTATGTGCTGCGCATGGTTCAGCAAACCGGCTGCCAGCTGCTCCAGCTCGCCAGGCAGGGTAGCCGAAAAGAGCAGCGTCTGGCGCGCCTCGGGCACGAACTCGAGCAACCGCTGCAGATCGGGCCAGAAGCCCATTTCCAGCAGCCTGTCGGCCTCGTCCAGCACCAGCAGCGTCAGCTCGTCCAGCCGCAGCTGCGCCTGACGCAGCAGCTCGAGCAGACGCCCCGGGGTCGCCACCAGCAGCTGGGGCCGGGAGGCCAGCCCCTCCAGCTGTAACGGCTGCGCCACCCCGCCACAGAGGGTCAGGACGCGAACGCCAAGTCCCTGCCCGATGGCCGCCAGCACGCTGCCGACCTGCAGCGCCAGCTCACGGGTCGGCACCAGCACCAGCCCCTGCACGACGGGCACATCCGGCCGGATGCGCTGCAGCAGCGGCAGGCCAAACGCCAGTGTCTTGCCGCTGCCGGTCTGGGCCAGTGCCAGCAGATCCTGCCCCGCCAGTGCGGGAGGGATGGCCAGCTGCTGGATGCGGGTCGGGGCCTGCACGCCGGTTGGCAAGGCCGCCAGCAAGGCAGGGTGAAGCTCGAGTTCGGTAAAGGTCATGGGGAGGGCACACTGCTAAAAGTGGGGAGGCAGAGTCTACCCCGAGCGCGGGAGCAGCGCGAACACAAAAAGCCCGGCGCAAAGGCCGGGTAAAAGGTGCAACATGAAACCCTTGGGTAATCGACCATCCTCCGCGAACGGCCACCGCCACAGAACGAGGCGTCAAGAAGCGATCGTGCCCGCCAATCGGGACCGGCTGACCGCGGCCGTCATCACTCGGGACGGCCACCCTGATCAGGCGCGCCTTCGGGGGCACAGACCCGCTTTTCCTCACCGCCCGGCAGGCTCTTGCAGGTGCCGGTCAGCTCATCGTCACGCGGACCGGTGAAGCTGCAGGCATCGCCTTCGGACAGGTCGGCACAAGCCTCGATGGCTTCGGGCGGCGGCCCCTTCTTGCCACCCGCGCCCGGCGCGGCGTGCGAGGCTGACGAGAACGCCATGGCCGCAAAAAACAGGGCGCTAAACAGGGTGGACTTGCTGCGTGTGGCTGACATTCCAAACTCCTTGAACGTTGTGCTGTGATGGAGGCAGTATCGCCGGCCAGTGAGGAGCAAGGATGCAGGAAATATGGAAAACTCATGGAGACTGACGGCCGGATGCCCGTCACTCGATCTTGTACCCCACGCCATAGATGGAGTGGATAATCTCCTCGTTGCCGGCAACACAAGCCAGCTTCTTGCGTACATTTTTGATGTGGCTGTCGATGGTGCGGTCACTGACAATCCGATCGTCCTGATAGCTCACCTTCATCAGCGCCTCCCTTGAGTAGACGCGCCCGGGTTGGGATATCAGCGCCTGGAGCAGGCGAAACTCCACCGGCGTGAGGTCGATATCCTGCTCCCCGACCCGGCACTGAAAACGCTCGGGCAACAGGAGAATGTCCCGATACCGGATTTTGTCTTCGCCCGTCGGCACCGGCTGGCGCTGCACCCGCCGCAAGATGGTGCGCACCCGCGCCACCACCTCGCGCGGCAGGAAGGGCTTGCAGACATAGTCGTCGGCCCCAAGCTCCAGCCCCAGCAGGCGATCGATCTCGTCAACCCTGGCGGTCAGCATCAGGATGGGCACCTCGGAAAACTGCCTCAGCTCCCGGCAGATGGTCAGGCCATCTTTTCCCGGCAGCATCAGATCGAGGATCACGAATTCGGGATTACTCTGCCGGATGGTCTCGACGGCGTGGGTGCCGTCATTGAGCACCCTGGCCTTGAACCCCTCCCTGGCCAGATAATCGACCAGTATCTGGGCAATTTTATCTTCGTCTTCGACAATGATGATGTGTTGTTCGCTCATGCTGTCTCACCTGGGGATAATGGAAAGACCACCCGAATGCACAGGCCGCCCAGCCCGGATGGGGAAGCCGTGATGCGTCCCTGATGCGCATCGACGATATTGCGGCAGATCGCCAGGCCAAGGCCCACGCCGGCGGTGCGACGGCTGCGGGAGAGCTCATGGCGATAGAGGGGCTCGAACAGCCTCTCGCACGCCGCCGCATCGACGCCTGGCGGGGTATCCTCTATGGTCAGGATGATGCCGTCACCCGTGCAGGCCAGCGTGATCTCTATCCGCCCGGGAGCGTCCGTGTAGGCCAGGGCGTTTTCCAGCAGGTTGACAAGCAGCTGATCCAGGCGCTGGCCGTCACCACTCATCAGGCACTCAGACAGGCCGTTCACGCTCACCGCTATGCCCTTTTCCTCGGCCCGCAGCCGGACTGCCGCCACCGCGGCAGCCAGGGTTGCCCCGATATCGACCCGGGAAAAGGCATAGCGCAGGCCGCCGATATCCGATACCGAGAGTTGATACAGATCGTCGATCAGACGGCGCAAACGCGCCACCTCCTGATCCAGCGAGTGGACCTGCTCCATGTCCAGGGGGCGTATGCCATCCTTGATGGCTTCAATCTCGCCGGTGAGCACAGTCACCGGTGTACGCAGCTCGTGGGAGATGTCGGCCAGCCAGCGTTGGCGGGCGCTCCGGTTCTCCTCCAGCGTGTGTGCGAGCCGATCCAGATCGCCCATCAATTGGCCCAATTCATCCTTCCTCTGTTCGTTGAGTCGAATCGCATAATCGCCGCCGGACAGGCGCGATATGCCGGCGATGGCGCGCCGGATGGGCGCGAGCAGGAGTCGGGTCAGCAGCAATGACACCAGCAGCGCCAGCAGCAGGGCGATGACCCCGATCACACCGCTGGTCAGCCACTGCTGGCGGGAAAACGCCGTCTCCTGGGGCGAGTCGAAGCGCCGGCGGGGCGCGCTCCTGAGCTCGCCCACCGGTTGGCCATCCACGCTGACGGTGACCCGGATGGGCTCCAGATCCGCCACCGATGGCAAGATGCCGGCAATGAGCCGGCCGTCGAGACCATACAGGGCGGTGGGAGGGCCCAGTCGCGCCGGCCCCTCATCGCGGGGAGCCGAAAAATGATCGGCCGGCGGCGTGAACGGGCTGTCCGGCGGCGGCGACATGCCACTTCTGAGCTGCTCTTCGGGGTTGTCCGGCGAATACTGCCACAAAAGCGCTACAAAACGCGGCTCGTCCAGCGTCGACCAGGCGTCCCCTGCCTGGCGGTATTCCCATGCCAGGCTGGTAGCCAGCGCTCGCAGGCGCGCCAGCTCGAGCGCGTTGACGTAATCGAGAAACCCCTTCTCGAAGCTCCAGCGCGCCAGTCCCAGGGTGGAGAGCAGTATGACCAGTGTCAGCCCGAGGAAGGCCAGGTTCAGCTTCTTTGCCAGTGTCAGCACCATGGCCTCAGTATCACCTTCCGTTCTCCTTCAGCCGGCCATCTGCTGGCGGGCCAACCGCGGGCCGATGCGCGCGCTTCTAGGCCGGCCAGCTGCCAAACGGCTGCTTTTCCAGCTGCATCTCACCCTCGGCATCCTGGTAGATAGTGATCCAGGCCTGCCAGTTCTGGTCGTCAATGTGCGGATAGTCGAGTCGGTAATGGCTGCAGCGGCTCTCCTTGCGCATCAGGGATGCCTTCAGCTTCATCTCCGCCGTCACTATCATGTTGCGGGTCTCGTGCGCAAGGCGCAACTGATGCCTGTCCTCGGCCAGCAGCATGGGCACATGATGGTCCCTGAGCTCCTCGATGTAGGCCAGGGCGCCGTTCATCATGCGCTCTTTCTTGATGTAGAGCACGAAGTTCGGGATCATGACCGCCTGCAGCACCTGGGTCACCCAGGCCGGACTGTAGCCGGTTTTTCTTTTCAGCGGTGCCAGTATCTGCGCCTCTATCTGCGCTTTTCTCGCGGCCTCGATGGGAATACGGCTCACCTTGCGGCTGGCCAGGGCCGCCGCTTCGCCGGCGATGGCCCCCTGCACCGCCGATCCTGCCAGCGAGCTGCCTATCTGGGTATAGATGCCGCCCGACATGTAGGAGCCGAGCGCATCGCCGGCGGCGTACAGCCCCGGCACAGTGCTCAATCCGGTTTCGTCCACCGGCACTATGCCCTCGGACTTGTGAATGGCCATGCCCGCGGTCGAGCCGCCCACCGACTCGCCCCCCATCCCCGGCGGTCCGCTGTGCTTGCCCGACGAGAACAGGCCCAGCAGGCCGCCCCGCTCCTCGCCCGGCGGGGGCGGCGGGCCATCCTGTCCGCCCGAGCCGAACAGGGAGAGCAGCCCCCGCTCCTGCTGTGGCGGCGGCGGTCCATCCGTATTCCGGAATGCCTCCGGCACATAGGGGCCCCCGCTCAAGGAGTGCGACTGTGCCTGGCTGCCCGGCCGCGGTGGCCCCATGGCGACGGGCGCCCCCAGCCGGTAGGCCCGATAGTTGAGATCAACGCCAAGATGGTGATTGATCTTCACCGTCGTGGTGGTCGGCTTCTCTTCAATCTGACCGTGCCAGTTATCGTAGCAGGAGCCGGAATTTTTCGCGGAGGCCGGATGGCCGTCATTCCACTCCTTGCCGGTGATCTTGGCGCCGATGTCATAGGCCATGATGGAGCCGTCGTGGGTCAGATCGCAGACCGGGAAGCCGCTCGGCTTGAAACCACCGGAGCCGGTACACAAAATGACGGTTTTCGCGGAAAAATGGATGATTTTGTTCTCATCCAGGCTGAATCCCGAGGCCCCCACAACACGCCCGCGCTGCTTCACCAGGTGCGTTATCATCACCCGCTCAAGCAGCGGGATCTGGCGCTCCGCTATGGGGCGCAAAAAGCTGTTGGCGCACAGGGGCGAGTCGAAAAAGCCCCAGGACTTCAGCTCCTGGACCCGATCATAGGAGTGCTCGGCCAGCTGGCGGGTAAAGACCGGATTGTTGGTGCCGATGGCCGACTCCGACACCCTGGCCACGAACTCGTCGATGCTCATGGCGGCATTGGACTTGTCGTAGCTGAAGATGCCCTTGGCAAAGGGCGTCAGCCCCGAGCTGCCCAGGCGCCCCTTGGCCACCATGGTCACCCTGGCGCCGGCATCATGGGCCTTGATGGCGGCGAACAGGGCGGCCATGCCAGCGCCGATGACCAGCACATCGGTTTCCTGCTGCTCCTGCCCGAACTGCCTGGCATTGATCTTGGGCCGGTTGGCTACCGGCTCGGCGCCAAAGGCCATGGAGGCGAAGGCCGCGGCTCCCAGTACGCCGGCGGTAACGCCCATGAACTGACGCCGTGACAGGTTGCTATCTGAACTCATACCCCTTACCTCCAGGAAACCATGACCGGAATGCTCTTTTCCGGCGTGATGCTGATGGCATCCACCGGACAGTAGAGCCGGCACAGATGGCAGATCTGGCAATCTTCCGGATAGGCGATCACGGCCTTGTTTCTTTCCTTGTCAAACTGGATCACATCGGTCGGACAGCTGGCGATGCAGGTCTTGCACCCTATGCACCCGCTTATCTGATGAATTGGCATGGCCTTACCTCGTCGTCCCCGGTTTCAAAATGAAAGCTGTTCATAGTGCACATTCTCCTCTCTCACTCCGAGCGAGCGCAGGCTCACGCGAACCGAGGCTATCATGGCCTCGGGACCACACAGATAGACGGCCCAGTCGCCGGCCGGCTGGGCAGCCATGGCCTCGGCGATAAGCGGCTGGGTGATCAGCCCCTGGCGCACCCCCTCCTGCCCGCTCGGGCGCTCGCACACCAGGTAGGCGGCAAAATCGGGCAGCCGCTGCTGCAGCGAGGCGATCTCTTCCTGCAGCACCATCTGCTCCATCTCCCGGTTGCCGTAGAGCAGCCGGATCGGACGCCCATCATTTTGAGCTGCCAGCTCGCGCAGCAGGCTCAGCATGGGACCGATGCCGGCCCCGCCGGCGATCAGGGTGATGCCGCGGGCACGTTCGGCATCGCGCAGGCTCAGGCTGCCATAGGGGCCATCCACATAGACCCGCTGGCCGATGACCAGCTCATCGAGACGCGCGGTGTAATCGCCCAGCTCGCGGATGATCAGGGCTATCTCGGGCAGGGTCGTCTTGCAGGAGGCGATGGAAAACGGATGCTCGCTCAGGTTGTAAACCGAGCCGCTGGTGTTCATCCAGATGAACTGGCCCGCCTCGAAGTGAAAACCCTGGCTTGGCGCGCACTCGAGTGTCACCAGCCAATCGCTGCGGCTCAGCTTGCTGACGCCGGTCAGGGTGAAGGGTGTTTGTTTTATCAGGGTTTTCTTGAGCGTCTGATTGTACAGCACCAGCAGCACGGACAGGCTGCACAGGCTCCACCAGAGCAGGTTGAACTGGGTGTCAAACTGGCCGTGGCGGCCGACGCTGGTGACATGCAGGGTCGCCAGCACACAGACGGCGATGAAGCCGAGCAGGTGGGTCAGGCGCCAGGTTTCGTAGCGTATGCCGAGCCGGTCCCTGAAGATGGAGAGCAGGACCCAGACTATCATCACCGCCCAGGCGACGATGCCGGTCAGCAGCTGGGGCGAGGTCAGCGCCTCGAGCAGGCTGGTCAGGCCATCGTCCGGCGAGATCATAAAGCGGGGCGCCAGTATCAGCAGCGGGTGGAGCAGGAAGAAGATCCCCAGCCACTTGCCGAGCTGTTTATGTCTGGCCATGCTCCAGTTGATATTCGAAAACAGCGGCAGCGCCTTGAGGCGGCCGGCCAGCGGAAACTGGATAAAAAACGCCATCATGGCGATGACATTCAGAAAGCCGAGCAGCGCCGAATAGGCCCCCTTGCCATCCAGCCCCAGTGTCATGGCCCCCAGGTAGGGGATGAGCAGCATGAGCAGGTAAGCCAGCGCCCTCTTCCATTTTCCGACCTGGAGTCGCGCCCGTATCGATCCCGGCCGGCGCATGGCCAACGCCTGTTCTATCATCTCCGCTCCTGTCCGCACGATGAGACACCTGAGATTCGCAGCCGCCGTCGAAGGCCCGCGCGCCGTCGCAACGGTCACGCGGCGCCAGTCACGCCTGCGCCACCGATGAACACTCTATAAAAACAAAATGGAGAAACCGTGCAGACGCAATGGATAATCTGAGGATTCGGGATAGGAGATCAGGTCGCCGTGATTGCGGCTGTCCGGGCATCCCCTGAGGCAAAGGGCCTGGCCCCCTAGCCCCATGTCCTGACGCCGGACAGGCCCGGCAACGGGGTACGGCCTGCGAGACCGAAAATGGCGTACCGCGGTGAATCCCCCCGCTTCAGCCACCCGCGCAAATATTTCAAGCCGGAAGGGCGGGCTTAATGGAATTCCTGTCAGTCATAAGCAAAAGCTCGTTTTAACATGACATTTAATGAGTGATAGAATATGGCATCCGACGCCCAGACACCGCAGCGGCTTATCTCCCAGCCTTGAAAATATGACAACTTCAAACGCCGTGGCCGCAAGATGGCCACTACCGGCTGGACTGCCCTCACTCAGCCCGATACTTACCCTCAAACTGGTCATGACAGCCCTGTTTTGGGGCGGAACCTTCATTGCCGGGAGGGTGGTGGCTCAAGAGATGCCGCCGATGACGGCAGCGTTTGGCCGTTTCCTGGTGGCGGTGGTGCTGTTGACGTGGGTCGCCATCCGCATCGAGGGTGGACTGCCCCGGCTTAACCGATCACAGGTCATGATCACGGCAGCCTTGGGGCTAACAGGGATCTTTCTCTACAACCTCTTCTTTCTTGGGGCATTGGCCCGTATTCCCGCAGGTCGCACGGCGCTGTTCGTCAGTCTCAACCCCATTGTGACGGCCCTGATGGCCAGTCTGATTTTTCGGGAGCGACTGGGCCACAAGCGCTGGGTTGGCATTGGCGTGGCGTTGATCGGTGCGATGATTGTGATCACCCGCGGCGATCTGACTGGCACGGTTCACGATGTCCGGCACTCTTTCGGCGTGGGCGAAACGATGATGTTTATGGCCGTGCTGAGTTGGGCCGCCTACACCTTGATTTCCCGAAAGGCCATGGAATCCCTGTCTCCCATCGCGGCCACAACCTACGCCACGTTGTGGGGGCTTGTGTTTCTCGCGTTGGGTGCGATGGATGAGATCGGGACTATTCCGTGGGCCGCCTTGGGATGGCACGTCTGGGTCGCCATTGTTTACCTTGGCGCATTTGGCACTGCACTGGGATTCACATGGTATTATGAGGGCGTCCGCGCCGTGGGTCCGTCCCGAACCGCGGTGTTCACCAACCTGGTTCCTGCCTTCGGGGTGCTGCTGTCTGCAGGGGTTCTGGGTGAACACATCCTGGTGTCGATGCTGGTTGGCGGAGTGGTGTCGGTAATTGGCGTGACACTGAGCAACCGGAGCTGATATTGGCCTGAAAACAAAAGCTCGATGCAGCACGACGCCATGACACTGAGAAGCAAGAAAGTAGACTTGGTGTATCAGGAACTGTGGGGTTGCTGCTCGGATATAATCTGGTCAGACGCGAAGCCAGCCAAGCGGCCGTTGCCCATCAACGAGCACCCAATGAGGTCAGCGTCAAGTTTGCCTGTCAGTTCATTGCCAATCAGCTGGCCATCATGGCCGGAGCATTGTCGCCATCGCATACGCCGCCGCGGCTTGATGAATTACGCGGCTGTATTGGCGGCATGTTCATAGAAAAACGCCCCAGGCCATCGAGGCCTAGGGCGGTGAAGATATCAAAGACCCGATTCCCGGTGGTTCGCAATGCGGCTCCGCTTAAGTAAACAGCATTGCACCCAAGCCGGGCTTTGTTGCGCCAGCCCCGCCACCAGCAAGGACGGCTGCGGTGACTTGACCAGGGCGGCATCGCCAAAGGGGCGGCCATCCTGGCGACGACGGGTATCACCCGCTGCGGACCAGTCATTGTCGAGCGGCAATTCCACTCCGATGGAAAAACCACCTTGGGTCAGTTTTTCAATACTCGTTGGAAAGTCTCCCGGGCGAAGCCTCGCTTCGCCCTTGTTGCGATTTCAGCCTCAGGCGATCTGGGCCTGGTTTCGTTTGTCGAGGGAGCCGGACAGTCGGGTCAGTACCAGCGCCAGTACCACGATCAGGGCCCCGATCCAGGCGGTATCCATCAGCGACATGCTCTCGATAATGACACCACCAAGCACAGAGCCCAGGGCGATGCCCACGTTGAACGCCGCTATGTTCAGGCCCGATGCCACATCCACCGCCTCTGGGGTGTATTTTTCGGCCAGTTGCACCACATACACCTGGAGCCCGGGCACATTACCAAAGGCAAACGCGCCCCAGACCAGAATGGTCAGCACCGCGGCCACCGGATGAACGGCGGTAAAGGTGAAGGCCAGCAGGATCAGCGCCAGTGCCGTAAAGATGATGTAAAGCGCCTTGATTGGGCCCAGACGATCCGCCATACGGCCACCCCAGATATTACCGACCGCCACCGACACGCCGTAGACCAGCATGATGAGACCAATGGCGCCGGATTCGAAGCCGGACACTTCCTCCAGGATCGGCGCCAGAAAAGTAAAGGCGGTAAAGGTGCCGCCATAACCTACCGCGGTCATGGCATAGACCAGCAGCAGTCGCGGCTGCGTCAACACCTTCAACTGCTGGAAAATACGCGCCGGCGGCGCCTGCTTGAGGTTTTTCGGTACCAGTAAAGCACTGCCAATCAGGGCAATCAGCCCCAGTGCCGCCACCACCATGAAGGTGGCGCGCCAGCCAAAGCTCTGGCCAATCCAGGTGCCCAACGGCACCCCGGTCACCAGGGCCACGGTCAGGCCGGTAAACATGATGGCAATGGCACTGGCTTCCTTGTCTTTGCTGACCAGGCTGGTGGCGATGGTTGAACCCACCGAGAAAAACACCCCGTGAGCCAGACCGGTCCGAATGCGCGCCGCGATCAGCGAGTTATACCCCGGCGCCATCCACGCTAGCAGGTTGCCAATAACAAACAGCGCCATGATGGTTATCAGTACGTTTTTACGCTGCCAGCGTCCGGTCAGCGCCGTCAGCACCGGGGCGCCGATGGCCACACCGAGGGCATACAGGCTGACCAGTAAACCGGCCGATGGCAGGGAAACACCCAGATCCTGGGCAATGGTGGGTACCAGTCCGACAATCACAAATTCGGTGGTACCAATTGCAAATGCGCTGAGGGTCAACGCAAAGAGGGCAATAGGCATAACAATCTCCGCTACAAGTTAGGTTGCAGCGAAGTATGCCGACCGGTATTTTTTATAGAAACAGCACTAACTACAAAATACCTTTGCAAATATGGCAATAGTTTCACGCACCGAAGACTTGGAGATCCTGCTGGCGGTTATTGACAGCGGCGGCTTCTCGGCTGCTGCCCGCATGCTCGATATCCAGGTAGCCCGGGTATCACGGGCCGTGAGCCGGCTGGAAAAGGAGCTGGACTGCACCTTGCTGAACCGCACCACGCGCAAGCTGGAACTGACCGAGGAAGGCCGCCAGTTTACCGAGCAGGTGAGGCAGGGCCTCGACCGGCTGGCCGAAGCGGAAGAAAACATCAGGACATTGCGGGGCATACCGGCGGGCCGGCTGCGGGTGGATGCTGTCACCCCCTTTATTCTGCATCAGCTGGTGCCGCTAGTGCAGGGCTTTCGGGAACGTTATTCGCAGATTGAGCTGGAGCTGGTCGCCAGTGAAAACATTATTGACCTTATCGAACGCCGGACCGATCTGGCCATTCGCATCGGGATACTGCAGGACTCCAGTCTGCACGCACGCTTCCTGGGACGCAGCCCGCTGCATGTGGTCGCCTCGCCGGACTACCTGGAAAGGCACGGTGCCCCTTCAACGCCGGAGGCGCTCGGCCGGCACCAGATCATCGGCTTCGTCGACGCGCCCCATCTGAACCGCTGGCCCCTGTCACCACCGGTGACGGTTACACCGGATATCAGCAGCAGTGGCGGCGAAACCATCCGCCAGCTCTGCCTGGCCGGGCAGGGCCTGGCGCTGTTGTCCGACTTCATGATCCATGATGATCTGGCCCATGGTCGCCTGGTGAAGATTCTCGACCATCACATGGTCACCCCAAACAGCCGCGAACCGGTGCATGCTGTCTATTATCGCAACACGGCACTTTCCAACCGAATTGCGGCCTTTCTCGACTATATTGCCCCACGTCTGCGGCTAACGTGATAGCTGGCCATCATATTGTTTACTGCCGATAACATAGCGAGTTGGCAAGTACAGGCCGCCCGTAGTCAGCTGAGAGTGGATGTGGACTATGCGTCCTTGAGTTCGGAGGAGATCAGTGGGCGCAATATCGTACCCCATACCCTGATCTATGACGGCATCCGCTGGCATGTGCGGGCCTACTGCGAGAAGCGCGGTAAATACCTGGATTTTGTGATGAGCCGGTTCAGGGGCATCCCGGATCTGCTGGATGCATCGAAACCTTGCCGCCTCACTCATGTAAATTGCACCAACACCTCGTTTGACCCCCGGCCAAAGTGGCCCCGTGGTCACGCAATGGTCACGGTCACGAAACAACTGTGTTTGGGTCCTTGGCGGACAGGAAATGGATATTCAGATCTCAAGGGAAATTACTCAGCACAAAAAACAAAACCCGGCGCAGTGGCCGGGTTTCATCGTGTACATGGTGCGGGAGGAGAGACTTGAACTCTCACGCCTAGGGCGCCAGAACCTAAATCTGGTGCGTCTACCAATTTCGCCACTCCCGCGAGGAGAAGCTGGGTCACCGCCTGGGGCGTCGACCTGAAAGGATGGGGTGGCTGATGGGGCTCGAACCCACGACAACAGGAATCACAATCCTGGACTCTACCAACTGAGCTACAGCCACCACTGGTGTTTGGCCTTGCGG
>JBFHKO010000026.1:0-19293 GCA_041595355.1 Aeromonadaceae bacterium | reverse complement strand
CATTGGTGGGAATGGTGGCATTCACATAGTAGGCACAGGTTTGGGTACCCATCACCTCGGAGCCCGTCGGATAGCTGCCCTTCTCGATCTGTATCGAGCCGGGCTTGATGTTGTAGCTGTCGCTGATGCCGCTCTTGAGGCCGAACTGGATGTTGACGTCGACATTGCGTGCCAGGGTGCAGGCCCAGACGGGGGTATCGATGGCGGTGTTCCCCGAGCCGGTGGAAATGGTGGACACCGTACAGGCACTGCTACTGCCGTTGGCACTGACCGCCACGATATCGCCAATCTTGCTGCAGGGCGTCGAGCCGGTCACGGTGGTAATCTTGGTGGTGCCGCTGACGGTTGTCGTCGTGACCGGCGCCAGACACTGAATGGTGCCCTTGATGACGACTTGGCCTGCCGCCGTCACCGTCTTGTCAACCAGCACGGCCAGGCTGCCGGAGCCGGTGGTCACATCATAGGGCGAGATGGCCTGGGTGGCGGTGAGCCCGCTATTGTGCCTGGTCAGGCTGGCGGTGATGGTGGCCGAGGCCGAGTTGGCGCTCTTGGGATCGAGGGTCAGCAACCCCCGGCTATAGGTGCCGTAATAGCCCTTGTCGGGATCGACGATGCTCTTGATATCCTCGCTGCTCACCTTGGCATAGGTGCTGTTGCTGCTGTTCCAGTTGGCCAGCAGAGTGACATTGATCTCGTTGAACGAGACCTGCCGCAGCCAGCCATTCACGCCGGTGTCGATGCTGGCCGGGTTGGCCAGAAAATCCACATAGACAGCCCGGGCTATCAACTGCTTGATCCCGGGGGCAAATTTGTGCGCGGCGGTGAAGGCGCTCTGGGTGACCCCCGTGGTATTGCCGCTACTGCCCAGCCAGTCGTAGTAACTGAGCACATTATTGGTGCCCAGTGCCGGCTTGGCCCCCAGCCAGCGCACATAGAGCTGCACCATCTGGGTCACATAGGCCTGATACGCCGCCACGTTGGCGGTGCTGGAGAGGTAGTCGGCACTCATGACATTGAGCGCCACCAGGTTCCAGTCGGGCAGCAGCCGGTAGTAACCGTCGATGCGCAGCATGCGGCAGGCCTCCAGATATTCGCCCGATGTTTTAAGGCTGTAGGTGCCATCCTTGTAAAAATAGTGGGCATGCCCCTTGTTGAGCTGATCGTAGACATCGGCAAAGGCGGTGCCGGGGCCATCGACATGGTTACCACAGCAAACGGTGCACAAATCCGATCCCTCTTTCACCTTGCCGTAGACCTTGGTCGCCACGCCCCCCTGTTTCCAATAGACCCCCTGGCTCAGGGCGACCATCTCGCCCGGCTTGTTCTTGCTGGCGGTGCCGCTTTCGAACTCACAGCGGCAGGAGAGCGTGGTCAGATCGGCCTGGATCAGCTGCTTGCTGGAGGCATCATAGGTGACGGTATCGAACTGCACCTCGGTACTCATGTCCGTCTTCACCACCCTGGGCACCGGTTTGCTGGTTTCAATCTTGAGGGTGCCATCCAGGTTGATGGAGACCACATCGGGCACCGAACCGGGATTATACGAAACCTGGGGCCCCGGCTGACTGAGGCCGAAATCACCGAGGATGGCGGAGTTGCCGAGGCTCATCTGGCCCGCGATGCGCCCGGAGAGCGACAGCGAGCGGGCGCCGCCGGAGCGATCGGTCCAGCCGACCGTCACGGTCACATCCTTGCGCTCGGGAAGGGCGTTGGCGGGGGTGGTCAGAAACTGGTTGCTGACCGTCCAGGCCAGGCTGTAGGTCTGGGCGCCAATGGTATGGCTGCCGGCGGCCAGCTTGCCGCCGGCATTGTTGGCGATATCCTGATAGGCCCGCTTGCCACTGACAGCAGCCACCACCTCGAAGGAGCGCAGATCGTCGAGCTTGGTCTCGGCCAGATGCATGGCCGCCTCGCGACTGCCGGACTCGGCCGTGGTCTTGAGGTAGCTGCCCTGCAGCTTGACCAGCGCCGCGGCGCCGCTGGCGATCACCACGAAGGCCACCAGCACCTCGATAAGCCCGAACCCCCGCTGTCTGGAAAATGTCATGTGCCTCTCCCTGTCGTCGTCCATGGCGTATCCTTGCCTCTGCTACCAATCCCGCCAACTGCCGGGGATGCGTGACACCGTGATGAATTGCTGGCCAATCTGAATGGTATTCAAGGCCGCCGGATCGTAGACCGCGTTGTAGGTGCCGTTGGCCTTGCCCGGGGGGTAATTGGAGATCAGGGCACCATTCACCGATGCCGTGCCGTTCATCTTGATATCGTAATCCAGGGTCGCGGGGTCCGAGTCATAGGCAAACAGCAGGCCATGAAGCTTGATGTTGGCCCCCAGCACCAGATCCCCGTTGCGCAACAGCACCACCACGGGGGCGGCCGCCGACCCCACGGTCCCCGACGGCTTGCACTCCCCATCCACGATATAGAAACCGGTGGAGCTCGCGTTGAGGCTGCTGCAACCGCTCAGTATCGCCTTGGCGCGCCCCTCCAGGGTGGCCATGCCGGCCGCCGTATCGGGCACGCCAAAGATGTAATTCAGCATGTCCTTCGGGAAGTTGGGGTCCGAGTCGAGAATATCGGGCCCCTTGCCGGTCTTGGCGCTGCTGTAAGGCGAGCTGGAGCAGGTCCCATCCTGCCACTCCTGCAGGCCGCAGGTCTCGCCACTGGCTTTGCTCAAATCCACCGCCTTGTCGGTCCAGACCGACAGGGGCACCCCGGCCCCGCCACCGTTGGGGTTGGCCACCAGCTGAAAGTTGCCGCCGACGGAGAGCCCGCCCACCACCAGCATGGGCGAGTCCGGATTCCTGGCCACCACCGACACCACGATGACCTGCTGGCGCACCGTCGCCGAGGCCCCGCCATCCACCGATGACCCCACCGAGGTGATGTTCACCGCCGGCTGGGTTACGCTGCCAATCGTTATCGGCGTGTCGGCAGCAAAGCTGGCGGTATAGAGGGTGCTGCCGGAGGCCGAGACCGTGGTGCGCCAGGTGCGATCGGTCTTCAGGCGGGCCAGTGCCGCCTCCAACCCGCCCTGGGCCGCCGCCATGGCCTCCCGATAGCGCATCTCGTTGGCGGCGACTCGCTGCTCGGCCACCAGTATCTTGCCGCTCATCAGGCTGAGGCCGGTGACAAACACGATGACCAACAGGGTCACCGTCAGGGTGGCGAAGCCACGGACAGGTCTAGAATTGATCATTGCGCAATGTCACCTCGCGGATCAGGCTCAGACTCAAGTCGGTGCGCGCCTTTTGTCGGCCGCTGATGTTGATGGTGAGGGTGCGTTGGCCATACTCGGTGCTGGCCCCGCTGGAGGGAGAGATGCTGAAGCTGAAGGCGGTGATCTCCAGATCCTTCTCGTCGGTGATATTCTCCCAGCCAGTGACGCCGCAGCTCTGACTGGCCACCGCACTCCAGGACTTGAATTCCACCGCCTTGCTGGTGGCATCAAAGCGGTAGCCCATGATCTCGGGGGGCGTCGTGCCGGCCAGCACCCCATCGCCGTTGGCATCGTAGCGCAGCAACAGGCAGTCATAGAGGGGGGCACTCACGCTGAGGCGCTGCAGATCCCTGAGGGTGGTGGTCATGGCACCACTGGCATTCACCGTGTAGAGGGAAAACATGGCGCTGCGATCCGGGTAGCCGCTGAGAGGGGCACCGCTGGTGGTGCGGGCCAGATTCTGGGCCGCATTGCCCATGTAGCCAGCCCGCTGGACGTCCCGGGAGACCAGATCCAGCACCGCCTGCAGGTTCTGATTGAGGGAGGAAAGCTGCATGGAGGTTGAATTGGCGCGCAGTATGACGCTGTAGAGGCTCATGGCCATGCCGGCCACCACCAGACCGACCACCAGCGAGACCATCATCTCCACCAGGGTGAAGCCGCGCATCCGTGTCAGCATGCCGGTATCCCCGCGACCGAGGTGCCACTGAGAGCACAGAAGCGAACCCGCCCCAGGGCGGAGGTGACCACCTGGGTCTGCTTGCCGGCCAGGGTGAAGGTGGCGCTGCCGGAGAGCATGCTGGCGCGCCGTGCGCCAATGCTCAACCTGTCGCCGCTGTAGCTGCCGGTGATGGAGAGGCTGGTACCGGGAAACAGGGTCACATCCCCGCCCCGGTTGATGCCGTCACCGTTGATATCGCAGGTCGCCGTGCAACTGGTGCAGCCGGCATTGTCGGTGAGGCGATAGCACCAGTTGCTGCCCGTGAAGAACTTGATGCCGATGGTATCGACATTGCGTTTGACCGCTTCACTGCGCGCCAGATGGATATCGGAATAGAGCGCGCGCACGGCGCCGCCGAGGACGTTGTCCTGACGCATGGACTGATAACTGGGCAGCCCCACCGCCAGCAAGATTGCCAGCACGGCAATGGCCGCCACCAACTCCAGCAATGTAAAGCCGCTGCTGTGCGCTCGCACCTGTCTCTCCCTGCTCCCTGGCCGTGAGCGTTGCGTCGTCCACCTGCATTCCATTGACTGTATCAGTGTAGTCATTGGCCGGGCGACTACAAGCAGCAATCACCCGGCCTGTGCGCCAGCGCCCCAGGCGTCGCTGATACCCGCCGGGGCCCCGCTCAGGGAATGACCAGCGCCGTCGAGCCCACATTGCCGATGCGGCTGCTGACGGCGGCGCTCTGGGTCTGGCCCTGGCTGTCGGCCCAGGTCACGGTCACGGTGACGGCCTTGTAGGTAGCGGGGCTGGTGAACGAGCTGATGCTCCAGCTGCGCTGATAGTCCGCGCTGCGCCCCGCCACGGCCGAGGCGGCAACGGTATCCGAGGCCGATGTCAGGGTCGAGAACGCCTGCGCCCGCAGCTCCTCCAGCTTGGTCTGTGCCAGGGTCAGGGCCTCGATGCGCTGCCTGGAGACCCCGCTTTCACGCATGATCTTCACATACATGCCCCCGATGGCCAGCAAGCCGCCGGCCAGGATCACCATGGTGATCAGCACTTCCAGCAACCCGAATCCGGCCGCCGGCCGCGCCCGGCCCGGCCGGCCATGGCGACAGGCGGCCATCAGAAGTCCCTCCACGAGGCCAGCCGGGTGAGGGTATTGCTGGTGGTGGTGGTCGAGGTAATGATGGGTGGCAAGGTGATGACTCCCGAGGTTCCGCCGCCGGTCCAGCTATTGAATTGGGAATTGGCAGTCAACTTGGTGATGCTTCTTTCCGACACCAGGCTGCCGTTGATGGTGGCACCGCCCCAACCGTTATCTGAGCAATCATCGGCGTAATAGACGATGCCGTAGATAGTGGGGTTGCCGTTGATCTTGGGACAGCCGGCTCCGGTATCGAAGACGAGGATAGCGGCTTTGCTGGCGGTACCGACGTCAGCATGCCAATTGTTGGGGGCCTGAATGGCGGCATCATAGTAAAAAATGGTGACGTAATCCGCGGCCGCCTTCATCTGGGCCTTGGTGGTATTCGGAAATACATAATCCCAGGCCGTGCCGGTAAAGGCACTGTAGCCGATGGTGGCGCCGACGCTCAACGTCAGACTTCCTGTATTGATCTGGGACGCGCCTTTCGAGGTGACGATGGCCACCTTGCTGCTCCCCGCCGTCAGGGAGGGGTTGCCGGTGACACCGCTTATGCCGCCGTTGATCACCATGGGCGCAACATTGGCCACATTGACGGTGACGGGGGTAGAGACACTGGTCACGCTGCTCAGGGTGTCGCGGCGCAGCGTTTGGCGCAGGCTGGCGCTGGCATCGCCACTGGCCTGCACCCGGATATCCAGCACCGACGGCGCGGCCGAGTTTTGCCACAGGCTGACGGTCACGCTGTAGCCACCGATGCTCTGGGTGCTGACGCTGGCATCCAGCGTCGCCTTCTGGTTGTTGCCGCTGGGCGCATTCTGATCATTGCTCCAGACCAGGTTCTTGGTGTTGCTGCCGGTCACCAGCCAGGCCTGGGCGTATTCCATGCCCCCCCTGGCGGCGGCCAGGGCCCTGGCCTGGTGATACTGGTTGTTGGCCATCTTGATGTCGAACAGCATGCTGGCGCTGGTCTGAAACATCGTCAGGCTCATCAGCAGCAGAATGAACAGGGAGACCGTCAGGGTGGCCATCCCTCTCTGGCGGGAGCCTGTCGGCAGTGTCGGTATCGTCATGGCTGCGCCTCTCAGTTGATCGTGATGGGGCCGTTTTCCAGCTTGATGGTTTCGGTCAGCGTCAGCGTCACCGCGCTGGCGCTGGTCAGCCGCGCAGCCAGGGTGATGGTGAGCGACGTGGCGCTGGCGGCATTGGGACTGAAGGCGAGACTGGTGATGGTCATCAGTCCGCTGTCGGTCAGCGCTTCCCAGCTGTTGTTGCTGCCGGGCGTGCAGCTGTGCACGCTGCCGCCGCTGCGCATCATCAGTACCCCATCCTTGAGCAGATACCCGTATTTCGCCGCCTCGGGCACCGTCGTGGCCCCCGAGCCGGTGCGATCGTAGCTGTACAGCACGCAGCCCGAGGTCGACGTGGTCATGCTCTTGAAGGGGTTGCCCGTCGCGGCGGTACCTGCCCAGTAGCCGGCCCGGCGCAGATCCCGGCTGATGAGCAGCATGCTGGCCCGCAGCGTCTGATTGAGACGCATGGCATTCAACACCTCGGCATTGCTCTTGAGGCTGTTGACATAAAAGGTGGTCAGGCCGAGCAGCAGCAGGGAGCCGATGGCCAGAGAGACCATGAGCTCAACCAGGGTGAGACCCCGTTGGCGGGTCGGTTTCAGCATGCCGGATAACCGCTCAGGTTGGTGCCGGCGGGCGCACAGACAGTCACCAGCCCCAGTGCCGCCAGCATGATCCGGGCCTGGTTGCCCGCCGTGGATTGCAGGGTGACGCTGCCGGCATTCAGGGCGATGCCGCGTACCGGGTCGAAACCGGTTTTCCTGTCGCTGAAGGTAATGCTGGCGGCATCGGGAATGGATACCCGACTGAAATCGGCATGCGTTACCCGCTTCAGGCTGCAATAGTTGCTGGCCGAGCTGACGCTGACGCTGCAGTCACAGGCCGTCTCCCCCAGGATCAGGCCGTAGCACCATTGGCTGCCGCTCGTGAAGCTGACCCGCACATTCTGGTTGGATCGGATCGCCTCCAGCCGCGCAAATTGCAGATCCGCATAGAGACGCTCACTGGCGGCCTGCAGGCGGTAATTCTCCATCTGGCTGCTGAAGGAGGGCACGGCCATCGCGGCCAGTATCATGGCGACACTCACGGTCACCATCAATTCGAGCAAGGTAAAGCCCCGCGCGAGGGCGAATGTCAGGGAGCCGCATCTCATGGTCTAGTGGCTCCAGCAGGCACTGGGAGTCAGCGTGGTGGTGGCGCCGCTCTGTTGCAGCTGGATGCTGCTGCAGGTGCTGTCGGCCGCCTGGGATTTGCCGCTGACCGGTGTGGCGGTGATGGTATAGCCCGTGGCCGAGGTGTTGCTCACCGCCAGGCTGTAGTACCCCTCGCTCGAGGTCGCGGCGGCGCCTATCTGCGCCAGGCTGCCGTAAGTGGCGTTGTTGGCGCGGTACTTTTCCTCGGCAAACTGGATGTTGCGGATGGCCACGGTGGCGTCCAGGCGCCGGCTTTGCTGCACATAGCTGGAGTAGGCCGGCACGGCGATGCGCGCCAATATGGCGACGATGGCCACGACGATGAGCAGCTCGATCAGGGTGAATCCCCGGCTGCCGGCTGCGCTCGCCTTGCCGCCAATACGAGCCGGAATACCCATCCGGCTCGCACTCCTTGCGTGTTGATCTCGCACCAGACGCTCCTTGGTTGTAAGCTCAATGTTGTCTCGAATGGTCCGTTTTGCGGTCACCATCCCCTCTCCGGCCACAGGATGGCCGGGCGAATTCGCGTAAGGAGTGCGCATGAAACACCCAATCCGGGGCATGACCCTGCTGGAATTGATGGTCGTCGTCGCCATCGTCGCCATACTGGCCGCCGTCGCCTACCCCAGCTTCATGAACCAGATCCGCCAATCGCGGCGCGCCGATGCCATCCAGGGCCTGCTGACGGCCCAGCTGAAACAGGAGGAGTGGCGGGTCAGCAACAGCAGCTACACCAGCACCCTGGCCAACCTGGGCAGCCCGAGCAGCAGCTACTACACCTTCTCCGCCAGCGCCACGACCAGCACCTACACCCTGACCGCCACCGCCAAGAGCGGCACCAGCCAGGCGGCCGACAGCGGCTGTACCAGCTTCAGCATCAACCACCTGGATGTGCGCACCGGCTGCTGGCAATAAGCCGCATCCAGCGCCAATTGTGCCCTGATCAGGGCGCGCCGGGATGGCAAACGACCCGCTGGCAGCGGGTCGTTTCATGAGCGGAAAGCATGCCTGCAATGGGCCGCGGCGTCAATCCAGGCGCAGGGCGGCCGGCACCTCGAACACCACCTCTTCCGGCCGGCCGGCCAACTCGCTGACCGTCTCGCCACCCAGCGCCTGCAGCCGGCTCACCACCGCCTGCACCAGCACCTCGGGCGCCGAGGCGCCGGCAGTGACCCCCACCGCCGTTACCCCCTCAAACCAGGCGGCATCGATCTGCTCGGCGGCATCCACCAGATAGGCACGGGTGCCCAGGCGTTCGGCCAGCTCGCGCAGGCGGTTGGAGTTGGAGGAGTTGGTGGAGCCCACCACCAGCATCAACTGCACCTCGGCGGCCAGGGCACGCACGGCATCCTGACGGTTCTGGGTCGCGTAGCAGATGTCATCCTTGCGCGGCCCCTGGATGGCCGGGAAGCGCGCCTGCAGGCTGGCGATGATGCTGCGGGTCTCGTCGACACTGAGGGTGGTCTGGGTGACGAAATGCAGATGTTCGGCATCGCGCACCGGCAGCCCGGCCACATCCTCGGCACGCTCCACCAGGTACATGCTGGCATCCGGGCTCTCGTACTGACCCAGGGTGCCCTCCACTTCCGGGTGCCCCTGGTGACCTATCATGATCACCTCTTCATCCTTGCGGCTGGCGCGCTGCACCTCCATGTGCACCTTGGTGACCAGCGGGCAGGTAGCGTCATAGACCCTGAGGCCGCGGCGCTTGGCCTCGGCCCGCACCGCCTTGGAGACACCATGGGCGGAGAAGATGACGATCTGATCGTCCGGCACCTCGTCCAGCTCCTCGACGAAGATGGCTCCGGCCTGCTTCAGGGTCTCCACCACAAACTTGTTGTGCACCACCTCGTGGCGCACATAGATGGGGGCCCCGAACTTGGTCAGCGCGTTTTCGACGATGCTGATGGCCCGGTCGACACCGGCGCAGAAGCCTCTGGGGTTGGCGAGGATAATCTTCATTTGCTGGTTCCCGCTGTTGAGTGCTGATCGCCATGCTTGCCGAACAGGCCGTCGAGCACGATCATGACGGCGCCGACGCAGATGGCGCTGTCAGCCAGGTTGAACGCCGGCCAGTGCCACTGACCGACATACACATCGATGAAGTCCACCACATGACCATACAGCAGCCGGTCGACCAGGTTGCCCAGGGCCCCGCCGATGATGAGGCTGTAGGCACTGCCCAGCCAGGCGGCGCTGGCGGGCAGGCGGCGCAGCCACCAGCCCAGCAGGCCGCAGATGAGCAGGGCAAACAGGCTGAAAAACCAGCGCTGCCAGCCGCCCTGGCCGGCGAGAAAGCTGAACGCCGCCCCCTCGTTGTAGACATGCACCAGGTTCAGCCCCGGCAGCAGCGGCACGCCGGGGTAGCCGAATGGCAGTATCTGCAGCACCGCCAGCTTGGTGGCCTGATCCAGCAGCAGGATCAGGGCTGCCAGCCAGAGCCAGCGCAATGCGGAGTGTCTCGGCGTCAGCATCATGCGAACCTGCGCACTTCGCCGTCACCCTCGACGTTGCTGACGCAACGGCCGCAGATGCCGGGCTGGTCGGCATGGCTACCGACATCCGCCACATGATGCCAGCAGCGCTCGCACTTGGCGGCGGCGGAGGCGTCCACCTTGAGCCACAGGCCGGGCAGCTCGGTCTCCAGGCTGCCCTCCGGCGCGGCATGCACGCTCTGGACCCGGGCCTTGGAGGTGATGAGCACGAAGCGCAGCTCTTCATCCAGACGGGCCAGCTGGGCCGCCAGTGCCGGCTCGGCATAGAGGGTCACCTCGGCCTGCAGGGAGCTGCCGATGCGCTTGTCGCCACGCGCCACTTCCAGGGCCTTGTTGACCTCGGCGCGCACCGCCAGCAGCTGGGCCCAGAAGGCATCATCCAGAGCCTCGCCGGCCTCGAGGCCGAACAGGCCCGCATACCACTCCTCGGTGAACACGAAGCGGCCGCGCTCGCCCGGCAGCTGCGCCCAGATCTCGTCGGCGGTGAAGGAGAGGATGGGCGCCATCCAGCGCACCATGGCTTCGGCGATATGGAACAACGCCGTCTGGCAGGAGCGGCGCGCCAGGCTGTCGGCCTGGGCGGTGTACTGGCGATCCTTGATGATATCCAGATAGAAGGAGCCCATCTCCACCGAGCAGAACTGCATCAGCTTCTGGGTCACCAGATGGAAGTTGTACGCCTCATACGCCTCGATGATCTCGGCCTGCACCGCCTTGGCCCGGCCCACGGCCCAGCGATCCAGCACCACCATCTCGTCGGGCTGGACCATGTGCAGAGCCGGGTCGAAGCCATTCAGGTTGGCCAGCAGGAAGCGGGCGGTGTTGCGGATGCGCCGATAGGCATCGGCGGAACGCTTGAGGATCTCGTCGGAAACGGTCATCTCGCCGGTGTAATCGGTAGAGGCGACCCACAGACGCAAAATGTCGGCGCCCAGCTTGTTCATGACATCCTGGGGACTGACCACGTTGCCGATGGACTTGGACATCTTGCGCCCCTGGCCATCGACGGTGAAACCGTGGGTCAGCACCTGCTTGTAGGGCGCCTGGTGCTTCATGGCCACGCCTATCATCAGCGAGGACATGAACCAGCCGCGGTGCTGGTCGGAACCTTCCAGATAGAGATCGGCGGCCTGACCGTTGAACTCGGGGCGTACATCCACCACCGAGGCATGGGTGGAGCCGGAGTCGAACCAGACATCCAGGGTGTCCGGCACCTTCTGGTACTGCTCGGCCTCGTCACCCAGCAGCTCGGCCGGGTTCAGATCCCACCAGGCCTGGATGCCCTGCTGCTCGACCCGCTGGGCCACCGCCTCCATCAGCTCGCGGCTGCGCGGATGCAGCTGCTGGGTCTCCTTGTGCACGAACAGGGCAATGGGCACGCCCCAGGTACGCTGACGCGAGATGCACCAGTCGGGACGGTTGGCCACCATGGCCTCGATGCGGTTCTGGCCCCAGTCCGGGATCCACTTCACCCCCTTGATCTCGGAGAGCGCCTGCTGGCGCAGGCCGGCCTGCCCCATGCTGATGAACCACTGGGGGGTGGCACGGAAGATGATGGGTGTCTTGTGGCGCCAGCAGTGGGGATAGGAGTGGCGCAGTGCCTGATGATGCAGCAGCGCGCCCTTGGCCTTGAGCACCTCCACGACCGTATCGTTGGCCTTGAACACATGCAGGCCGGCGAAGTGCTCGGTGTCCGGCAGATAGACGCCATTGCTGCCTACCGGGTTGGCCACTTCCAGACCGTACTTCTGGCCGACCACGAAGTCTTCCTGACCGTGGCCCGGCGCGGTATGCACGGCGCCGGTACCGGCATCCAGGGTGACATGCTCGCCCAGCACCACAGGCACATCGAAGGCGGAGAAGGGATGCCGGAAGCGCAGCAGCTCCAGCGCGGCGCCCTTGCAGTAGCCAAGGTTGTGGTAATGGCTGATGCCGGCGCGATCCATCACCTCCGCGACCAGCGCCTCGGCCAGGATCAGGCGCTCGGGATAGTCGCCCTCCACCTGCACCAGGGCGTAATCCAGCTCGGCATGCAGCGCCACGCCACGGTTGGCCGGCAGGGTCCAGGGGGTGGTGGTCCAGATGACCACGGAGAGCGGCCCCTGGCCGGTATGACCGGCGGCACAATCGAAGCGGGCGGCCACATCGGACTCATCCACCGCCTTGAAGCGGACATCGATGGCGGGGGAGTTCTTGTCGTAATACTCGACCTCGGCTTCCGCCAGCGCCGAGCCACAGTCGGTACACCAGTGCACCGGCTTGGAGCCCTTGTGCAGGTGACCGTTGTCGATGATCTTGCCCAAGGAGCGAATGATGTTGGCCTCGGTGGCAAAATCCATGGTCAGGTAGGGGTGCTCCCAGTCACCCAGCACCCCCAGGCGCATGAAATCGGCCTTCTGGGCCTCGACCTGGCTCCTGGCGTACTGGCGGCACTCGGCGCGAAACTCGGCGGCGGAGACCTTCTCTCCCGGCTTGCCGACCATGCCTTCCACCTTCAGCTCGATGGGCAGGCCATGGCAATCCCAGCCCGGCACGTAGGGGGAGTCGAAGCCGGCCAACCCCTTGGACTTGATGATGATGTCCTTGAGGATCTTGTTCACCGAATGGCCGATATGAATGCTGCCATTGGCGTAGGGTGGGCCGTCATGCAGGATGAAAGAGGGCTTGCCCTGCTTGGCCTTGCGGATGGCGCCGTAGAGATCCTGGGCATACCAGGCCTTGAGCATCTCCGGCTCGCGCTTGGCCAGATCGCCACGCATCGGAAACCCGGTTTCCGGCAGGTTGAGGGTAGGTTTGTAATCGCTCATCAGTCCTAGATTCCGTGTCTATTCAATTCGGGTGGGCGGCAGGCCAAAGAGGTGGCGGGCCGCCAGGGCATCGTGTTCGATCTGCTGTTTCAGGGCGGCGAAGGAATCGAATTTCTTCTCGTCCCGCAGTTTGTGGCACAAGCGGACCTGTATGCGCTTTCCATACAAATCACCTGAAAAATCAAAAATATGCACTTCAAGCTGTGTGCGGCGGCCATTCACTGTGGGGCGGGTACCCACGTTGGCCACGCCATGGCGGAGGTGGCCGGAACATAGCACTTCTACCGCATAGACGCCACTGACCGGGGCCACCCGCCGCTTGAGGGGCACATTGGCGGTGGGAAAGCCGATGGTGCGCCCCAGCTTGTCGCCGTGGGCCACCCGCCCGCTGACCGTATAGGGCTGGCCGAGCATGGCATGCACCTCGCCCAAGCGGTTGAGACGCAGCGCCTCGCGTACCAGGGTGCTGCTGACCCGGTGCTCCGCCAGGCAGAAGCTGTCGGTGCTCACCACCTCGAAACCATGGCGCTGACCGGCAGCCTGCAACAGGGCAAAGTCGCCCTCCCGCTGCTGCCCGAACCGGAAGTCGTCACCCACCACCAGAAAGCGCACCCCCAGGCGGCGCACCAGTATGTCATCGATGAAATCGGCCGGCGCCATGCTGGCAAAGTCATGCCGGAAGCGCACGCACAGCAGCCGATCCAGCCCCAGCGCCGCCAGCGCCTCGTACTTGTCCCGCAGCCGGGTCAGACGCGCCGGCGCCTCCGGGTGGGCAAACAGCTCCATGGGCTGGGGCTCGAACAGCATGACGCAGGCCGGCAGCCTCAGCTCCCGCGCCTTGTCCCGCAACTGGCTCAGCACCGCCTGATGGCCGAGATGAACACCGTCGAAATTACCTATGGTCAGCACGCAGCCGACATGCTCGGGCCTGAGATTATGGATCCCGCGGATCAGCTCCATGGTCTCACGCCTCCTGTTGCTGGCAGATAAAGCGCCGGATTATAACCCGAAGCCGGCCATCAATCAGCCCTCGGCAACGGTTTTCAGGTCGCTCAGGCGACCGCCCACCAGCCAGAGCGCCGCCAGATAGGTGCCGCCACCGAGCAGCAGCAGCTGGGTGAGCTCCACTCCGGACCGCCACAGCGACCACTCGACCCAGACCGCGCGGGGCGGGCTCAGCCAAATGAGCAGCCCCGCCATCATCAGGGTCGCCAGGGTCAGGCGCAGCAAAAAGAGGCCGGTCTGCCGTCCCGGCCGGTAGATGTGCCGCTTGTAGAGCCCCTGAAACAGCGCCACGGCATTGACGGTGCCCGACAGCGCCGTGGAGAGCGCCAGCCCCACATAGCCCAGCGGGTAGACCAGGATGGCGTTGAAGAGCATGTTGGCCGCCATCGACTGGATGCCGTAGCGCACCGGGGTGCGGGTATCCTGGCGGGCATGAAAGCCCGGCGCCAGCACCCGGGCCAGCATCAGGGAGAGTAGCCCCGAGCTGGAGGCCAGCAGGCTGCGCCCGGCCATCACCACCTCGTGCTCGCCAAACTCGCCGCGCATGAACAGCACCCGGAGGATGGGCTCGCGCAGCACCATGATACCGGCCATGGCCGGCAGGCCGAGAAACAGCACCATGCGCACCCCCCAGTCCATGGTCTGGGAGAAGCGCTCGGGATCGGCGTCCACATGCCGCTTGGAGAGGCTCGGCAGTATCACGGTGCTGATGGCCACGGCAAACAGGCCGAGCGGGAACTCCAGCAGCCGATCGGAGTAATAGAGGTAACTGATGGCGCCGGTGGCCAGGAAGGAGGCCAGCATGGTGTTGAACATCAGGTTGATCTGGCTGACGGAGACGCCAAACAGCGCCGGCAGCATCAGGGTGCGGATCTTGACCACCCCGGGGTGGTGCCAGCCCCAGGTCGGCTTCACCAGCATCCCCATCTTGTAGAGATAGGGGATCTGGTAGAGCAGCTGCAGCAGGCCGCCGAAGAAGATGCCGAGCGCCAGCCCGATTTCCGGCTCGTCCATGTGCGGCGCCACCCAGAGGGCCACCGCGATGAGGGCGACATTGAGGAACACCGGCGTGAAGGCGGAGACCCCGAAGCGGCCGAAGGTATTCAGCACGGCCCCCGACATGGCGGTGAAGGTGATGAACCAGATATAGGGAAAGGTGATCTTGAGCAGCAGACTCGCCAGCTCGAACTTGGCGCCCCCCGGCCCGCCCTCCAGCCAGTCCATGAACCAGCCCCAGCCGAACAGGGCCGACAGCACGGTGGAACCCAGCACCCCCAGCACCGTGACCACCGAGATGATGGCGCCCAGGGTGCCGGCGGTCACTGCCAGCAACTCGCGCACCGCCGCCTCGCCGCCGCGGGTCTTGTATTCGGTCATCACCGGCACGAAGGCCTGGTTGAAGGCGCCATCGGCAAACAGTCGCCGCAGGTAGTTGGGAATGCGGTTGGCAAAGAAGAAGACGTCGGCGGCCAACCCCGCCCCCAGCAGATGGGCGATGACGATGTCCCGCACCAGCCCCAACACCCGGGAAGCCAGGGTGGCTCCCGAGACCAGCAAGCCGGATCGAATCAGCTTCTTACTCAAGATAAATCCTCAAAAACTGTCACAGTGCGTGAAAGGCTGCTAGAATCGGCCGACAGTTTAACGACCTGCTCCGTCCTGCGCCACAGGGCCGCGGTGGTTATTTGCACAAATCATTTGACAACATCGGGTTGAAAAGGCATATTTTTCGCCCTTTCCAGCACACTCGCTAAGACAGTTTTAGGAGTTTTACCTTGGCTAACATCAAATCTGCTAAGAAGCGCGCGATTCAGGCAGAGAAGGCTCGGAAGCACAACGCCAGCCGTCGTTCCATGACCCGCACCTATTTGAAGAAGGTCGTTGCCGCCGTTGCTGCCGGTGACAAAGTTGCCGCTCAGGCTGCCTTCGATGCCGCTCAACCTGTTCTGGACCGCATGGCTACCAAGGGCCTGATCCACAAGAACAAGGCCGCTCGTCACAAGTCCCGTCTGGCTGCCCAGATCAAGGCGCTGTAAGCTCTGCCTTGAGGACGAAAAAAACCGGCTTTTGCCGGTTTTTTTATGCCCGCTTGCCGCCGCTCAGCGGGGCCGGCAGTAGAGGCCGTGCAGCACATCGATGATGGCGCGCACCTCGTCGCTTTTCAGCGAGTAGTAAACGGTCTGCGCCTCCTTGCGGGTACTGACCAGCTCATCCCGCCGCAAGACCGCCAGATGCTGGGAAAGCGCCGACTGACTCAGGCCCAGCGTCGCGTTCAGCTCGCCGACCGAAAGCTCCCGCTCCTGCAACTGACACAGGATCAATAACCGGTGTGCATTCGCCAGCGCCTTCAGCAGGGCCACCGCGTCGCCGGCATTGCGTTGCATCTCTTCGATTTTCATCAGAATGACCTACCCACGGTGAATTCACCGGCATGATAGCAGCCTGGCGCCGTTTAGAAAGAGAGGGGGGTCGGTTTGACCAGCGTCAGATCCTCCTGGCCGGCAAACAGCGCCGAAAAGTCGCTCTCGCAGATCTTCTTCACCGCCGGATGCTGGATCATGCGCTCGGCGAAGATGACGTAATACTCCTCCTTCAGCTCCAGGGTCTCGCCCACCACGGCCAGCTGCTCCTCCGCCAGAAACGCCTCGCGATAGATGGAGGGCGCCACGAAGATCCCCTGGTTGAAGAAACCGAAGGCTTTCATCAGGGCGGCATCGTCGAACTCCCCCAGGATCTGCGGCTCCAGTCCCTTCTCTTCGAACCAGCGAGTCAATTGGCGGCCCATTGCCGTGCGCCGGCCGGGGATCAACAGCTTGCGCTCGGTGAGGCAGGCGGGAAAGGGTCTGGCCGGGATGGGCGGCTTGCAGAAAAAGCTGACCCCGCACTCCCCCAGTTTCTTGGAGAGCAGGCCGGCATGCTGGGCCGAATCCACCGGACAATCGGACAGGATCATGTCCAGCTTGTGCTGGCTCAACTGCTCCAGCAACAGCTCGTGGGTGGACTCGAAACAGCGCAGATGAATGGAACCATCCCCCGGGATCACCGACAGCAGTACCCGGCTGGCCAGGTGCTTGGAGAGGGCATCGGCGATCCCCACATCGAACAGGATCTGGTTCTCCTTGCGGTAATTGACGCTATCCAGCATCTCGTGAGAGAGGGAAAACATCTTGTCGGCATAACGGAAGATGAGCTGTCCCAGCTCGGTCGCTTCCAGCTGCCGCCCCTTGCGCTTGAACAGCCGCCCTCCCAGACGCTGCTCCAGCAGCCGGATCTGACCGGTAACCGTCTGGGGGGTGAGGAACAGCGCCTCGGCCGCCTGGGTGACGGAGCCCTTCTTCTGGATCATCCAGAAATAGTAGAGATGGTTGTAATTCAAGTGCGACATGGAAAACTCCCGCCTGGGGCGCCCCGGCTCCCGTCCTGCGCCAGGGCCGCCAGAATAAAAAAACCCCGGCCAGGACGACCGGGGTTGTATCGGTTCGAGTGAGATCTCAGGCTCAGCTGCTGATTGTACTCATGCCGGGCACATAGTCACGTGTCGGGCATCTCAGCGTCATGCGCAGCACGCTGTAGCCACAGATGGCAGCCAGGGTGGAGCCGCACAGGATCCCCAGGCGGGAGAAGGTGCCGTACTCCAGGCCGCCAAACTGGAAGGCCAGGGAGGCGATGAACATGGACATGGTGAAGCCGATGCCACACAAGACGCTGACGGCAAAGATCTCCTTGAACGAAATCCCATGCGGCAGCTTGGCGATGCCGCTCTTCACCGCCAAATAGCTGATGGTGAAGATGCCAAGCGGCTTGCCGACAAACAGCCCCAGCATGATGCCCAGCGGCAGCGGGGAAGCCAGGGATTCCAGGCTCACGCCGCTCATGGACACCCCGGCGTTGGCAAAGGCGAACAGGGGCAATATCAGATAGGCGCTCCAGGGGTGCAGCTTGTGCTCCATGTGTTGCAGCGGCGAGCTGTGGCGACGGCCCTGATTGGGGATCATGAAGCCCACCACCACACCGGCAAGGGTCGCATGCACCCCGGACTTGAGCACGGCCACCCAGAGCACGATGCCCACCAACACATAGAGGGTGATCCGATCCACGCCGCGGCGGTTCATCCAGTAGAGCACCACCATGGAGGCCAGGCCCACCAGCAAGGCGGACAGCGAGAGCTGACTGGTGTAGAAGAGGGCGATGATGAGGATCACCCCCAGGTCATCAATGATGGCCAGCGCCAGCAGGAACACCTTGAGACTGGCGGGCACCCGCTTGCCCAGCAAGGCCATCACCCCCAGGGCAAAGGCGATATCGGTGGCCGCCGGAATGGCCCAGCCATTGCTGGTGACAGGATCGGCGTGGTTGAATGCCAGATAGACCAGAGCGGGCGCCAGCATGCCGCCCAGGGCGGCGATGGCGGGAAAGAGCGCCTGCTCACGGGTGGAGAGCGAGCCATCCAGCATCTCCCGCTTCACCTCCAGCCCCACCAGCAGGAAGAAGATGGCCATGAAGCCGTCGTTGATCCACAGGAGCAGCGGTTTGTTGATATCCAGGGCTGCGATGCGGATCTGCACCCCCGCATCCAGAAAGTCGAAATAGGCCGCTGCAAAAGGCGAATTGGCCAATAACATGGCCAGCAGCGCCGCCACTATGAGGATGATGCCACTGGCTGATTCCAGTTGTAGAAATTTCTTGATGGCTTGATTCATGGCTGACAGGACTCGCTCGAGAGACAAACATGCGCCCAGTATATCGCCGGGCGCAAGTGGCCGTTAGTCGTTTATTAATGGCCATCAACTCGGTTAAACCGAGCAATTGTCCGGTTATTGTCAAATTGTTCGCTTGCTGACATCAAAAATGTTGCAAAATTACCACAGTCTTGGCGGTCAGCTACCTGACCGCCAGTCATGAGAACTCAAATGGCGACCGGCGCCTTGATGGGCGGATGGGGATCGTAGCCCGTGATCTCGAAATCCTCGAAGCGGTAGTCGAAGATGGAGTCCGGGCGGCGCAGGATCCGCAACTGTGGCAGTGACCGCGGCTCGCGCTCCAGCTGCAGGCGCGCCTGCTCCAGGTGATTGCTGTACAGGTGCACATCGCCACCGGTCCAGACGAAATCCCCCACCGCCAGATCGCACTGCTGAGCCAGCATGTGGGTCAGCAGCGCATAGCTGGCGATGTTGAACGGCAGGCCCAGGAACACATCGCAACTGCGCTGGTAGAGCTGGCAGGAGAGCTTGCCATCGGCCACATAGAACTGGAAAAAGGCATGGCAGGGCGCCAGGGCCATCTTGTCCAGATCCGCCACGTTCCAGGCCGAGACGATGATGCGTCGGGAGTCGGGATTGTGCTTGAGATCTGCCACCACGCGCTGGATCTGATCGATATGCCCCCCATCCGGGGTCGGCCAGGCGCGCCACTGGTGGCCGTAAACCGGCCCCAGCTCGCCGTTTTCATCCGCCCATTCATCCCAGATGGAGACACCATGCTCCCGCAGGTAACGGGTATTGGTCTCGCCCCGCAGGAACCAGAGCAACTCATGGATGATGGACTTGAGGTGGCACTTCTTGGTGGTGACCAGCGGAAAGCCTTCGGCCAGATCGAAGCGCATCTGGTGACCGAACACCGAAACGGTCCCGGTACCGGTGCGATCGTCCTTGCGCGCGCCGGTCTCTAGCGCCCGCTTCATCAGGTT
>JBFHKO010000025.1:0-19375 GCA_041595355.1 Aeromonadaceae bacterium | reverse complement strand
GCATGCTTGGCCAGCGGCCCCGGCAGCGGCAACTCGATGCCGAGGATGTCCTCGACGCTCTCCTTGAACTTGGCCGGATGGGCCGTGCAGAGGAAAATCCCCACTTCGTCATCCTGCAGCTGGGACTGCAGCACATCCCAGGCAATGGCGCCGTGAGGCTCACACAGATACTGCTGCTGGTAGAGGCGCTGAAGGGCGTCGCGGGTTTCGGCGTCGTCACGAGCGCCATACCCCAGATCGGTCAGTGACCACCCCTTGACCTTGAACAGCTCCTCGACCCGCGGCCAGTTGTTGGGCGAGCTGACATCCATGGCGTTGGCCAGGGTCGGCACCGTCGGCTTGGGCGACCAGCTCTGGCCCGCCAGGTAGCGCGGCACGGTATCGTTGGCGTTGGTGGCCACCACGAAGCGCTTGATGGGCAGCCCCAGCGCCTTGGCGATGAGACCGGCGGTCAGGTTGCCGAAGTTGCCGGAGGGCACCGCCACCACGGCCTGCTCGCGTTGCTCGACCGGCAGCTCGGCAATGGCTTCGAAGTAGTAGCACACCTGGGCCAGCAGTCGGCTGATGTTGATGGAGTTGGCGGAATTGAGGCCGATGGTTTTTTTCAGCTCTTCATCATCGAAGGCCTGCTTGACCAGCGCCTGGCAGTCGTCGAAGGTGCCCTTGATTGCCAGGGTGCGGATATTGCCCCCCAGGGTGCAGAACAGCTTCTCCTGCAGCGGGCTGATCTTGCCCTCGGGATAGAGGATCACCACCTCGATGTTCGGCAGGCCGTAGAAGGCATGCGCAACGGCGGCACCGGTATCGCCGGAGGTGGCCGTCAGTATGGTGATCTTCTCGCCCTGGCTGAAGGCGGTCAGGCACTGGGCCATGAAGCGGCCGCCAAAGTCCTTGAAGGCCAGGGTCGGACCATGGAACAGCTCCAGGGCATACTGGCGATCGCTGACCTTGACCAGCGGCGCCGGGAAGCAGAAGGCGGTGCGTACCAGCTGCTCCAGGGCCTCGCGCGGCAGCTCGTCACCGATGAGGTGATGCAATATCGCCACGGAGCGCTCGACCAGCGGCTTCTCCAGCAGGCCGTAGATGTCGGTCAGCGGGGTGATCTGCTCGGGGAAGAAGAGCCCCTGGCCACGGCCCAGTCCCTGCTTGACCGCCTGGGCGAAGCTCACCTGCTCGCCATGATCCTTGATGTTGTACAGCTTCATAATGCTTGTCCTGTTACTTGGGTGCCCTGACCGTCGATGCGACAGACATGGCAGAAACCGTCCTGATTCTGGATAAAGTGCTGCTCCAGCCACTCCTGCATGCGCAGCGCCTGTTGCTCATCGGTCATCACCACGAAGATGGTGGGACCCGAGCCGGAGATGCCCGAGGCCAGGGCGCCGGAGATTTCGGCGTGCTGGCGCACCCCGGCAAAGCCCGGGATCAGCGCCTCGCGGTAGGGCTCGGCGATGACATCCTTCAGCATGGCCGCAGCCAGTTTCTCCTGGCCGGTATAGCTGGCGTGCACGAAGGCCGCCAGGCGACGGCCATAGGTGAGGCAGTCGCTGCGCCGGTACTGGGCCGGCAGTATGGCGCGCGCCTCGGCGGTGCTGATGCTGATGCCGGGATAGCAGGCGACCCAGTACCAGCTCTCGAAGCTCGGCAGCGCCTGGCTTATCACCCCCTCCTCCTCGATCATCAGCTGCAGGCCGCCCAGATAGCAGGGCGCCACGTTGTCGTAGTGGATGGAGCCGGAGATGCGCCCCTCCAGCTCGCCCATCAGCAGCAGTTGCTCATCCTTGTCGAGGGCGTAGTCGTGGAAGGCGTTCAGCGCTTCCAGGGCCGCCACTATGCTCGAGGCGCTGGAGCCGAGGCCGGAGCCGATGGGCAGGTTCTTCTCCAGCACCATGTGCAGCGGACGGATGGTGAGCCCCTTCGCCTGCAGGGCCTCGGCGTAGCCGAGATAGCAGTCGTAGACGATGTTCTTCTCGGCCTCGGCCGGCAACTTGTGGGCAAAGCGCCCCTGGCAGGCCAGCGAGAACGCCTGGCTGCCGGCAGAGACCTGAACCCTGTCGCCCAGCAGGCTGCCGTCGATGGGGGCCAGTGCGGCCCCCAGGACGTCGAAGCCCACACTCACGTTACCGATTGACGCTGGTGCATAGGCCACCACTGTCATAGTCAAACCTCCTGCTTCCAGTTCAATGTCCGCAGCAGATCGGCAAAGACCCCGGCCGCCGTGACTTCGGTGCCGGCCCCGTAGCCCCGCAGGACCAGCGGGATCGGCTGATAATAGGTGGAGAAGAAGGCCAGGGCATTTTCCCCGTCCTTCACCTTGTACAGCGGATCGTTATCGTCCACGGCCTGGATGGCCACCTTGCACTTACCATCGGCAATGGTGCCGACGTAACGCAGCACCTTGCCTTCGGCCGCCGCCTCGGCGCAGCGCTGGCTGAACCAGGCATCGGCTTCCGGCAGCCGCGCCAGGAAGGCCTCGGCACTGCCGGAGGCATCAAAGCCCGGCGGCAACGCCTGCTCCACCTCGACGTCGTCAAGATCCAGCGCCATGCCCGCCTCCCGGGCCAGGATCAGCAGCTTGCGCGCCACGTCCATGCCGTTCAGGTCGTCACGCGGATCCGGCTCGGTGAAGCCGTTGCTCTTGGCGATCAGGGTGGCCTCGGAGAAGCTCAGCCCCTCGTCCAGCTTGCCGAAGATGAATGACAACGAACCGGAGAGAATGCCTGCGAAGGCGCGCAGGCTGTCGCCGGCCTTGATGAGATTCTGCAGGTTCTCGATGACCGGCAGGCCGGCGCCGACGTTGGTCTCGTAGAGGAACTTGCGCCGGGTCAGCAGGGCGGTCTTGCGCAGCTCGTGGTAGTACTCGAGGCTGCCGGTGTTGGCCTTCTTGTTCGGCGTCACCACATGGAAACCGGTGGCCAGGAAGTCGGCGTACTGATTGGCCACCTGCTCATCGGAGGTGCAGTCGACGATCACCGGGTTGATGAGATGGCTGTCCTCGACCAGCTGCTTGACCGCTTCCAGCGAGAAGCTGACATCGGACTGCTCCAGCGCCACCTGCCAGTTGCTCAGATCCAGCCCATCGCGGTTCAGGGCCATCTTGCGGGAGTTGGCCAGGCCCACCACCCGCAGGCCGATGCCCTGCTTGGCCAGCACCGGCTGCTGGCGCCGGATCTGGGTCAGCAGCGCACCGCCGACGCCGCCGAGACCCACCAGTATGATGTCGATGAACTGCTGGCTGCTGAACAGGGTCTGGTGGCAGGACTTGATGGCCTCGGCCACCTTCTGCTGCCCCACCACTGCCGAGATGGAGCGCTCGCTAGAGCCCTGGGCGATGGCGACAATGTTGATGGAGGCCTGGGCCAGGGCGGTCAGGAAGCGCGCCGCCACCCCCTTCATGGTCCGCATGCCGTCACCGACCAGGGAGATGATGGCCAGCTGGTGGCGCATCTCGATCTCCTCCAGCAAACCGGCCTTGAGCTCCAGCTCGAACTCCTCTTCCAGCGCGCGGCGGGCCCTGTCCGCATCGTAGCTGTGGATACAGAAGCTGATGCTGTATTCGGAGGAGGACTGGGTGATCAGCACCACAGAGACGCCGGCACGGGAGACGGCACTGAACATGCGCCCGGCCATGCCGACCATGCCCTTCATGCCCGGGCCGCTGAGGTTGATCATGGAGATGTCACAGAGATCGGAGATCCCCTTGACCGGCAGATCGGTCTCGCCGCCCAGTTCGGGACCGATGAGGGTGCCCTCGCCCTGGGGGTTGAAACTGTTCTTGATGAGGCAGGGAATGTGGAACTGGGCGATGGGGGCTATGGTGCGCGGGTGCAGCACCTTGGCACCGAAATAGGAGAGCTCCATCGCCTCCTTGTAGGACATGCGCTTGAGCAGCACGGCGTCCGGCACCAGGCGCGGATCGCAGCTGTAGACGCCGTCCACATCGGTCCAGATCTCGCAGCACTCGGCACCCAGGCAGGCGGCCAGCACGGCGGCGGAGTAGTCGGAGCCGTTGCGCCCCAGCAGCACCAGTTCCCCCTTGGCATTGCCGCCGGTGAAGCCGGCCATCAGGTAGATGTGATCCGGGCGGATGCCACGCTGCTGGAAGCGGGCACGGGATACGTCCATGTTGACGTGGGACTCGAGAAAACCGCCCTCGGCCAGCAACATCTCCACCGGATTGATGAGCTCGACCAGCTGGCCGCGCGCCTTCAGCAGTTGCTCCATGCAGGCGATGGACAACGCCTCGCCCCGGCTCAGGATCTGGGCCTGGATGTTGTCCGGGCACTGACCGAGCAGGGTGATGCCCTGCATCAGGCGGCGGATCTGCTCGAGCTCGGCGGCCATGCGCGCCAGCAGCTGCTCATCGGCCAGGGCCGGATACTTGCTCTTCAGACCGGCGATCAGACGGCTGAAGATGCCCTCGATCTCGGCCAGGGTGGTCGCCGCATCCTGGCCGTGGCTGGTTTGTTCGACCAGCGCCACCAGGTGGTTGGTGACTTTGGCCGGCGCCGACAGCACCAGTGCCACCTGTGCCTGTTGCTGGTTATTGACCACGATGTCCGACACCCGCAGGAAGCGATCGGCATCGGCCAGCGAAGAACCCCCAAACTTCAATACACGCATATACGTCTCCATGTAACAGAAAGGCCCGTACCTTGTGGGTACGGGCCTTTGGAATCTCTGAACCTGTTGTCAGTGCATCAGCCCGCGCCAGTACCACCCCAGGTGGTGCCGGTAATAATCACGGTGATGGTACGGGTGACGATAGACAGCATGACGTCTCTGGAACCTGTGTGAGTTAACCTGCATACCAATACGGGATTGGGGCTGCAGTGTCAACCTCTTCCTCATTTTTCCAGTGCCCGCGCCAGATCCTTGCACAGCAGATGCAGCAGGTTGAGATCGCGCTGTGGCAGCATGGGTATCCGCGCTTTCACCCAATGCTGCAGCTTTTCATCTTCAGATACCCCGATTTTACCGAGTATCTGTGCCGCCCGCTGCTGCAGGGCATGCACGGCGGCGGGCTCTGCCGCCTCGCTTCCGGGAGCCGGCATGGCCAGGGCCCCGCCGTCATCCAGCAGCCGGCTAAGCTCGTAGGCGTAGAGCATGATGGCCTGGCCCAGATTCAGCGATGGGTAGCTCACCCGCAGCGGCAGATAGCTGATCAGATCCGCCTGCGCCAGCTCGGCATTGCTGAGCCCGGAATCCTCGCGGCCAAACAGCACCGCCACCCGCGCCAGGCCGGATTTGCTGCGCAGCTGATCGCACACCTCGGCCGGCGTGAGATAGTAGTGCAACTGGCCGCGCTGGCGCGCCGTGGTGGCAATCACCAGATCCATGTCCGCGAGGGCCGACGCCAGATCGGGGAAGCTCTGCGCCTCGGCCAGGATCTCCTGGGCGCCATGCGCCACCCACTGCGCCTCCTCGCGCCGGTGCACCTCGCTATCGACCAGCCGAAGATGCGAAAAACCCATGGTCTTCATGGTCCGGGCGGCGGCGCCGACATTTTCCGGCCGCGCAGGTGCCATCAGGATGAAATAGAGCTGCATGCGGACTCTCCCCTGTCGAATGGGCCGCCAATCTATCCTGTTGACGGCCGGATTGCCAGCCAGGCTGGCCTCCCGGCACGCCGAGGGCGCGTGCCGAACCCGGGCTCCGGCACGGCGAAAAAATTTGACCCTGGTCAAACAAGCGCCGGAAAAGCCGGCCGGGGTCTATTCGGCCATTGTTATGTCGGTGTTAATTGATACATTCCCTGCCGCCCATTCGCCCCCCGCGCCCCAGGCTGCGGGCAGATGAATCCAAACGGAAATCACCTGCGCCGGCGGAGCAAGGACCCATCGCATGCCCAACGCAACTAAATGTTACAATTGTGGCGAGCGAACCTCTCCCCGTCACCGCCCGGGGCAGTAGATGTTACTATGTTAATGATTTTGACTTCTCGGTACTGGCCATGCATATACCTCAGATTCTGATCGTCGAAGACGAACCCGTGACGCGCAATGCCCTGAAAAGCATCTTCCAAGCCGAAGGCTATCAGGTCCTGGAAGCCAATGATGGCGACGAGATGCACGCAGCCCTGTCCCAGCACGACATCAATCTGGTGATCATGGACATCAACCTGCCGGGCAAGAACGGCCTGTTGCTGGCCCGCGAGCTGCGCGAGAAGGGCGAGATGGCCCTCATGTTTCTCACCGGCCGGGACAACGAGGTCGACAAGATACTGGGGCTGGAAATCGGGGCCGACGACTACATCACCAAGCCGTTCAATCCCCGCGAGTTGACCATACGCGCGCGCAATCTGCTGAGTCGCACCCTGCGTCTGGAAGGCGGCACCGGCGACAAGAGTCAGCCCGAGCGCTACCACTTCAACGGCTGGGTCCTGGACATCAACAGCCGCTCGCTGATCAATCCGGCGGGTGAGGCCTATCGTCTGCCCCGCTCCGAGTTTCGGGCCCTGCTGCACTTCTGCGAACATCCCGGCCAGATCCAGACCCGCGCCGAACTGTTGCTGAAGATGACCGGGCGGGAGCTCAAGCCCCACGACAGAACCGTGGATGTGACCATACGCCGCATCCGCAAACACTTCGAGTCCGTGCCCGATACCCCCGAGATCATCGCCACCATCCATGGCGAGGGCTACCGCTTCTGCGGCGATCTGGAAAACGCCTGATGCACCGCGGGGCGTCCTGGCGCCCCGTCGTTCTTGGGCCCACCGCAGCCTGGCCTCATGACCATCCGGCCAGCGGCCGGGCCATTGACAGCGCGCCTGCGACCCCCTAGCATCTTTTGCCGTTTCATTCCCATTTTTACAGGCCTATCCGCTACAGACCCGGCGCTGCTCAGACAGAGGCGCTGGGATGAGCGCGGAACACTATCATGATAAAACTAAGTGGCATCTCGAAAACCTATGGCCAGGGCGCCCAGGCCGTACAGGCTCTCAAGCCCACCGATCTGCAGGTCGCCAAGGGCGAGATCTTTGGTGTCATAGGAGCCTCAGGGGCCGGCAAAAGCACCCTGATCCGCTGCGTCAACCTGCTGGAGCGGCCCACTGAAGGCGACGTGCAGGTCGATGGCGTGACCCTGACCGCCCTGAGCGCACCGGAGCTGGTGCTGGCACGCCGCAAAATCGGCATGATCTTCCAGCATTTCAACCTGCTCTCCTCCCGCAACGTATTCGACAACGTGGCCCTGCCCCTGGAGCTGGCAGGCATGGAGAAGCCGGCTATCCGCGCCCGGGTCCAGTCCCTGCTGGAGCTGGTGGGCCTTGGCGAGCGCGCCCATGCCTACCCGGCCGAGCTGTCGGGTGGCCAGAAGCAGCGGGTTGCCATTGCCCGCGCCCTGGCCCCCGAGCCCAAGGTATTACTCTGTGACGAGGCCACCTCGGCGCTGGATCCTCAGACCACCCAGTCGATACTGGCGCTGCTGAAGGAGATAAACCAGCGCCTGGGGCTGACCATACTGCTCATCACCCACGAGATGGAAGTGGTCAAGCGCATCTGCGACAAGGTGGCCATCATCAGCGCAGGCGAACTCATCGAGCAGGGCGACGTGGCCTGGTTCTTCAGCCATGCCCGCAGCCCGCTGGCCCGGCAGTTCATTGCGTCCACCATTCATCTGCCGATCCCGGATGAGTATCAGGCTCGCCTGAGTGCTGAGCAGGAAACCGACAGCGTGCCGCTGCTGCGGCTGGGTTTCACCGGTCAGAGTGTGGATGCGCCCCTCATCTCCGAGGTCAGCCGCCGCTTCCCGGTGGACGTGGCCATACTCAGCGCCGACATCGAATATGCCGGCGGCGTGAAGTTCGGCTTCCTGCTTGCCGAGCTGTTTGGCGAGCCCGAGGCTACCGCCCAGGCCGAAGCCTTCTTTCGTGAACACAACGTCCAGGTGGAGGTACTCGGCTATGTCAGACGCCATGCTTAATCTGCTGCTGCACTCACTGGGGGAGACCCTGGTGATGGTGCTGGTTTCCGCCGCCTTCAGTGCCCTGCTCGGCATTCCCCTGGGGGTCGCCCTGCATGTAAGCAAGCCGGGCCAAATCCTGGCCAACCCGCTGCTCAACCGCCTGCTCGGCGCCCTGGTCAACCTCGGCCGCTCGGTCCCCTTCATCATACTGCTGGTGGCCATCATCCCCTTCACCCGCCTGGTGGTGGGCACCAGTATCGGTACCCTGGCCGCCATAGTGCCGCTTACCGTGGCCGCCATCCCCTTCATCGCCCGCCTGATTGAAGGGGCCCTGATGGAGGTGCCGGCCGGCCTGGTGGAGGCCGCCCAGGCCATGGGTGGCACGCCCATGCAAATCATCCACAAGGTGCTGCTGCCCGAGGCCCTGCCCGGCATCCTCAACGGCGTCATCATCACCCTGGTCACCCTGGTCAACTATTCGGCCATGGCCGGCGCCATCGGCGGCGGCGGTCTGGGGGATGTGGGCATCCGCTACGGTTACCAGCGTTTCGATCCCGTCGTCATGCTGATCACCGTGGTGATACTGGTCCTGCTGGTACAGCTCATCCAGAGCCTGGGTGAACGCCTGGTCAGACGGGTGGACCACCGTTGATGGCGTGGCGAAACCGGGGCTCCGGCTCTCGGCTTCGCCCGCTCTGCGATTTCATACTCATTGCTTGTTGAAGGAATTTAATGATGACCGCTTCACTGAAAACACTGGCCGCCACCCTGGCTGCCGCCGTGCTGCTGACCGCCTGCGGTCAGGAGACCCAGGAACATCACATCAAGGTCGGTGCCATCGCCGGACTCGAAACCCAGGTGGTGGAGGTGGCCAAACAGGTGGCCAAGGAGAAGTTCAATCTGGACGTCGAAATCGTCAGCTTCAGTGACTACGTGACCCCCAATATCGCCCTCAATGATGGCAGTATCGATGTCAATGCCTTCCAGCATCTGCCTTACCTGGAAGCCCAGATCCAGGATCGCGGCTACAAGCTGGTTCCGGTGGGCAATACCTTTGTCTACCCCATTGCCGGTTATTCCAAGAAGATCACCCAACTGGCGCAGCTGGCCGATGGTGCCAAGGTCGCCCTGCCCAACGATCCCACCAACCTGGGGCGCTCGCTGCTGCTGCTGGAAAAACAGGGCCTGCTGACCCTGAAAGACGGGGTGGGCCTCACCGGCTCGGTCCTGGATGTGGTCGCCAACCCCAAGCAGCTGAAGCTGATCGAACTGGAGGCCGCCCAGCTGCCGCGCTCTCTGGATGACGTGGATCTGGCCATCATCAACACCACCTATGCCTCCCAGCTGGGCCTGCTGCCAAGCCGTGATGGCCTGTTCGTGGAAGACAAGGAGTCTCCCTACGTCAACCTCATCGTCGCCCGTGAAAACAACCAGCAGGACGAGAAGGTGAAACAGTTCGTGCAAGCCTACCAGAGCGAGGAAGTCCATCAGGCCGCCCTCAAGCTGTTCAATGGCGGTGTGGTCAAGGGCTGGTAATAACGCCTCGGCAGCGCATGGCGCAATCGCCTTCCAAGGCCACGGCAACGTGGCCTTTTTCATGCCCGGCAGCTATGCTGCCAGCATGCCGCCAACCAAAATAAGAACACGGGACCCCAGAATGAAGACGTGGTATCTGGCCTACTGCAAGCGGCGCGAGGAAGAACGCGCGAGGATAAACCTTAAAAATCAAGGAATTGACAGCTACTACCCGCAGGTGGAAGTCGAACGCCAGGTACGCGGCCGGCTGACCCGACAGAAGGAGCCGATGTTCCCCAACTACCTGTTCATCCATGTCGATCTGGAGGAGCACCCCCCTACCTGCCTGCGCTCCACCCGGGGATTGAGCCACATGGTGCGCTTCGGCAGGGGCTGGAGTCAGGTCCCCAAGACCCTCATCTACCAGCTGATGAGCCAGGAAGACAGCGATGAGGCCCGCGCCCTGCTGCGCACGGCGCCCCAGGCAGGCGAGCGGGTGGTGATCAAGGCCGGTCCCTTCATGGGCCTGGATGCCATTTACCAGGAGCCGGACGGCGAACGGCGCGCCATACTGCTCATCAACCTGCTGCATCAACCGGTGACCTCCAGCTTCTGCAACCACAGCTATGCCCGTCTGGGCTAGCTAGCCAGGATGGCATGCCGACGGCTCAGCGCCCCTGCAGCACCATGACCCCCTGACGCAGAAACGGCTGGCAGAGATCGGACTGATTGATGCTGAGCACCTGATCGAACCACTGTCGCCAGTCACCGGACAGCGAGAGGTTCAGATTCAACCACCAGCGGGCCGCACTGCGCCCCTTGCTGTTGTGGTGTTGATCCCAGGCGAAGCTGAGGCTGCTGAACGGCTGAAACCGCAAGCCGACATCGACGGCGCTGGCTGCCGCATAGGCATCCCCCGCCCCGAACAGCGTGAGTCCCCGCCCCTGCCAGTCATAGTAACTGCCCACCAGGCTCAGGGAGGGGACGAAGGGCAGGGCCGCCTCGGCCCGCAGATCCCGTCCAGATGCCGGCCGCTGCCGCCCGCTCTCCTGCCAGTCGCTCAGGGGAAGGTACTCGTTGAACATCAGACTGAAGCCGGGGCGCACCACGCCCAGCCCCAGACTGGCTCGCTGATGACCATGGCTCGGCTGGTAGTCCAGGCTGCCGTTGAAGCGGCCGACCCATTCAGGGGTCAGGTAGGTCTGATAGGTCATGCCCATGCCGGTGGTGATGCGCTCACGGCGGTAATCAAACTGATATTGGGGAAACCAGCCCAGCCGCTGGCCGGCGGTCAACGGGATCAGGCTGCTGGCGCCAAATTGGGGCTGCTCGCTGAACAGCGGCAGCCGGTAGCTGACCTGCATGTAGCGCAAGGGAGCCCAACCCGACTCCCGCAGTCCGCCCACCCCCTGCTCCAGATAGTGACTGACCAGCTGCCTGCCGGCGGCGGTCGCCTTGCCGGGATCCGGATCTATCCTGAAACCGCGTGCCCGGTGGGCTGGCGCAACCGGTTTGGCCTGCCGGGCCGTCGCGACCTTGGGGACATGGGCGGACTTGATCGCCTGCGAGGGCTGTGACGGGCCAGCATGCCGCTCGCCAGGCAGCCAGATGAGCTCACCCACCACCAGAGGGCCCTCGCCCCGCTCCGGGTTGTAACGCGCCTTGAGCTGGCGCACGCTGATATTCAGATCCATGGCCAACCGTTGCCAGTTGTCGCCCGGGCTGACCCGGTGCGCCTGCAACCGCTCGCCCGCCTCGGCCTGAACCGGGTTGAGAGCCTGTGCAGCCCAGAGCAGCAGCGCCAGGGCTGTGCCCAGGCGGGCTCCCATCTCGTTGTTGTTCATCCTTGTGCTCCCTTCCCGTCGAGCGGGTTCAGATGCCGGATAGCAGGCGATACTCCGCCTGCACATAGGTATCCGTCATGCCGCTGACGAAGTCGAGCAACAGCCGGATGCGAAAATACCACTCCTGCTCCTCGCGGCGGGCAAAGTCGGGATCGGCGCGCTCATTCGCACGCCGATAGGCGGCCAGATGCCGCGGCGGCAGGCGGTGAAACAGCCGCCGAGCCAGATAATGGCGGCGGTTGCCCTGCTCCTGCCCGAGCGCCTGAAAGTCGGCGCCCGGCAGCGCCAACAGCGCGCCATAGGTCTCCAGCACGCCGCGCAGCGCCGCATAGCCCTCCAGCTCCAGGATCTCCACCTCCCGGCGACCGAAGACCCGCTGCCGGGCCAGGCTGCGCAGCCGCTCCAGGGTCCGGGCCGCCAGGGCAGAGGAGTTCAGCAGGGAGCCCATGTAGCGGCCCGCCAGCAGCTCCGCCTGCTGCGCCAGGTAGGTATCGGCCACCAGCACCACCAGATCCAGGGTCAAGCCATGCCGGAAACAGGGAAAGAAGCCCTCCTCGCTGGCCAGCGCCCGGGCCAGCAGCGGCTCCAGGTAGGCGACCAGGGCGGGGTCGCCCCGCAACCAGTCCAGCAACGCCTCCAGACTGAGCAGCCCCCGGTCCACCGCATCGTCCAGATCGGCGACGCAGTAGGCGATATCATCGGCCGCCTCCATGAGGTAGACCAGGGGGTGGCGACACTCCGGCTGCAGCCCCAGCTGCCGGCGCAACACGGCCATCAGCCCGCGCTCACTGAAGAAGTAGCCTGCCTTGACCGATTCGTCGGCCTGCAGCTCATAGGCACCGCGGGGATATTTGATCAGGGCGGCCAGCTGGCTCAGCGTCAGGTTGAGCCCCTGCAGGCTGTGTACCAGTCGCAGGCTCTGGGCGTTGCCATCGAAGTTGAGCAGATCGGGCCGCAGCTGCGCGACCCACTGGGGGCTGGGCGCCTCGCCGAGTACCCGGGGCGAGAGTCGATCCAGGCTCTGGACCAGCCATTCGCGGATCACCGCCTCGCCGAAGTGGCCGAAGGGCGGGTTGCCCACATCATGCAGCAGGCAGGCCATCTCCACCAGATTGAGCACCGGGGTGGCCGGCAGCGAGCCGGCAGGCAGGCGCCGCAAGATGGCACGGGTGAGCTGGCGGCCGGTTTCCTGTACCTCCAGGGAGTGGGTCAGGCGACTGCGCACCGAGGCCTTCACATCCAGAGGAAAGACCTGGGTCTTCTGCTGCAGGCGCCGCACCGGTGCACACTGCACGATGCGCGCCCGGTCCTGCTCGGTGGCCTCAAGCAGATCCTCATCGGCCAGCGGACGAAAGCGGGCCGCCTGGATCAGTGTGGCATAGCCCATGAGGGGCTCCTCTCCGTGATGTACTACTCCTGCAGCCAGCGCTTGAGCGAGGCCAAGTCCTGAGGCCAAGCGTAGCGCATGGCTTCAATCCAGTCCTCTATGTTTTCCCACCAGGCCGGCTCCGACGGATCCTGCGCCTGCTGGGCCAGCTGATGCAGACGTTTGAGGCCGATGGCACCGGCGGCACTCTTGATCTTGTGCGCCTCGGTCACCATGCCGCCCTGGTCCCGCGCCACCAGATTGCTGGTGAGCACCGCCATGTAGTTGGGCATCATGCGCTCGAACAACTCCACTGCCGAGCATAGCACCGACTTGCCCACCATGTTGGCGTACTCATCCAGAAACGGTAGATCCAGCACATCCTGCTGGCGCTCGGGCCGCGGGGCCTCCGGCGTCGGGCAGACGACGAACAATCGCTCCAGGCAGCGGGTGAGGCTCTCCACCGCCAGCGGCTTGCCTATCACCTCCTGCATGCCGTGGCGCTCGTATTCGGACTTGTCGCGGATGAGATTGGCCGTCAGTGCCACCAGCGGCGGCAGTGCCTCGCCCAGGGTAACCCGCAGCCGATCGGCAATATCAAAACCGGTCATGTCCGGCAGCTGGATATCCAGCAGTATCAAATCGAAGCGCCCCGGCTGCACCAGACTCAACGCTTCGGCGCCGGTGCGAGCCACCTCGACCCGGTGGCCCAGCTTCTCCAGCAACGCTTGGGCGACGGTGATGTTGAGCTCCACATCTTCCACCAGCAGGATACGCTGGCTCGGCACCGGCAGCGGCTCCGTCTCGGGCTCGGCGTCCAGACAGGGCACCTCCAGCTCCAGGGTGAAGCAGGAGCCTTCGCCCGGCTCGCTGTCGAGCAGGATATGCCCGCCCATGGCCTCGATGAGCTGGCGGGAGACCGCCAGCCCGATGCCGGTGCCCACGGCATGGGTGTTGCCGTCCACCTGGTAATACATGGCGAAGATCTTCTCCTGCTCACCGCGGGGGATGCCGATGCCGGTGTCCTCCACCTCGATGCGCAACATCACCCGCTGTGCCGCCACCGGGTAGACCATGATCTGCAGGCTGATGCCGCCCTGCTCGGTGAACTTGACCGCATTGCCGGTCAGATTCCAGAGCACCTGCCGCAGGCGGGTGCCATCCGCCAGTATCCAGCGCGGCAGCTCCCCATCGCAGTCGAAGTGGCAGTAGAGCCCCTTCTGCTGGGCCATCAGCCGGGTCAGGGTCTCCAGATCATGCAGGAAGGCGGGCAGATCCAGCCGCGTCGGCGCTATCTGCAGCCGGTGGCGATCCAGCTTGTCCAGATCGATGATGTCATTGAAGATGTTGCCCAGGGTGACGGCACTCAGGTGAATGGTATTCAGCTGCTGGCGCTGGGTGTCGCTGAGCGGCGTATCCAGCAGGATACGGCTCAGGCCGACGATGCCGTTCAGCGGCGTACGCAGCTCGTGGCTGATGGTGGAGATGAACGTGGTCTTGTCGCGGCTCGCCTTCTCCAGCTGCTCCTGATACTGCTTGCGCTCGGTGATGTCGCGCCCGAAGCCGAGCAGCCCCAGCCGCTTGCCCCGCATATCGAAGATGGGCACCTTGCGCATTTCGAAACAGGCCTTGCGGCCATCCGGGTACTCCATCCACTGCTCGTAGGTGACCAGCTGATTGCTTTCCAGCACCATGCGGTCGGTCTCAATCACGCGCTCGGCGATGGTCGCCGCATAGAGATCCCGGGGCGTCAGGCCGATGATCTCGGCCTCCGGGCGACCGATGAGGCGCTCCATGGCGCGGTTGCAGCCGGAAAACTGCCCGGCCTCGTTGCGGTAGTAGACCAGATCCGGCGCCGAATCGAAGAAGGAGTGCAGCAGGGCATTCTGCTCCTCGCGCTCGCTCTGGGCCTGCTCACGGCGTAAGGCCTCCGCCTTCAACTCCGCCATCATGGTCAGCCGCCCCGCCTCGGCGCGGCGGGTCTCCTCGATCTGCCGGTTGAGCTGCTCCAGCTTCTCCTGCAGCTGGGCATTGAGTCCCTGGTCGCGCTGGCGCATCTCCTGCAGCTTGCGCACCATGTGGGTCAGCCGCTGACGCGAATCCTCCAGCTCGTCCACCACCGCCGTCAGGAAATAGGCCGCCCAGGGGGTCACCAGCAGACCGAAGAAGACGGAGCGCACCAGATCCACCGTTTCCACTCCGCCGCGCAGTACCAGGGTCACCCCCATCTGGATGACCACCGCCAGCACTATGATGCACAGGGCCAGCAGCAGGCTGAAGCGGATGATGCCAAGTCGCGTCAGCCAATCCACATAATACTGCGCCCAAGAGGTGATCTGCCGCATGCCCTGTCCTTTCGAATTCAATCAGCCCCCATGATAACAACCCCGGGCAGGCTGCGGAGCCGCCGAGAACGAAATTAGTGAGCCGGGTCAGCCGATAGCGCCGGCGTCTCGCTGCCGGCCGGCCGAAAAGGGGCGCCCAGGGCACTGCCCTGCCCGCCTTGCACGGCCAGGGCACGCTGTATGGCCACCATGGCGGTCCAGCGATTCTCGCACCACTCGGGCGCCAGCAATGTCGGCTTGCGCGCCGAGGCCGACAGCCGGTGGTAGACCACCTCGGCCGGCGTGTGCCGGATCATGGCCACCGCCGTCTCCACATACTCGTCCAGGGCGAGGGCCGGCAAGCGCCCCATCTGCCAGGCCTTGCCGAGGGTACTGCCCTGCACCAGATGCAGCGGATGCAGCTTGATCCCCTCGGTGCCGGTCTCCACCACCCGCTGCAGGGTCTCGAGGCTGGCGGCCGGGGTCTCGCCGGGCAGGCCGACGATGAGGTGGGTGCAGATCTTGAGTCCCCGGGCGCGGGCACGGGTCACGGCATCGACATAGGCGGCATAATCATGCCCCCGGTTGATGCGTTTCAGGGTCGCATCGTGGGCACTTTGCAGCCCCAGCTCCAGCCACACCTCGAAGCCCTGCTGGCGGTAACCGGCCAGCAGATCCAGCACCGCATCGGGCACGCAGTCCGGGCGCGTGCCGACGCACAAGCCCACCATGTCGGCCGCCGTCAGGGCCTCCTCGTACATGCGGCGCAGGTAATCCACCTCGGCATAGGTGCTGGTATAGGCCTGGAAGTAGGCCAGATAACGGCGGGCCCGGGTCGCCTCCTCGGCGCGGCTGGCCAGTTGCTCGCGGATCGACTGGCGGCTGGCCCCTTCATCGGCAAAGGAAGCCACGTTGCAGAAGGTGCAGCCTCCCCGCCCCAGGGTGCCATCCCGATTGGGACAGGTGAAGGCGCCGTGGATACTGAGCTTGTGTACCTTCTGGCCATGCCGGCGTTGCAGATCCTGGCCGAGCATGTTGACGAGTTCGTGTAGCTGCATGGGCTCTCCTCACAGTGGCCGCCTAGTGTAGGGGCCGGCCCGCAGGGGAAGCATGATCCAGCGCAGGAGTTCCCGCCGTCCGGATGGCAAAACCGCCGCCCCGCCCCCGGGCAGCAGCGCGTTTGACTCCGGCGTGGCCCCCTCAGCGCGGCTCCGGGGTGAAACCGGCGTCACGGATGAGGCGCGCCAGCTCCTCGGCAGAAAGGCGGCTCTCGATGCTGACACTGTGCGCGGCCAGATCCGCGCTGATCTGCGCCCTTGCATCCCGCGCCTGTATCGCCCGGGTGATGGCGCCAACGCAGTGGCCACAACTCATGTCCGCTACCTGAAACTGGGTCATGCTGTTCTCCTTCTCATACGTGATTTCGCCATCACTATGCACCTTCCCCGCATGGCAAAGTCAAGTCGTTTGGCGCGCGGCCGGCCATGCCCGATACGCCGCCCCATCGTCGGGCCAAATGACGCCGCGTCGAGCGCGTGACTCTGACATTGTGGCAACCTTCATGCTGGGGGCATACTGTGACAAAGGAGGATGATCCCATGCCCAGATCCCATACCACCCCTGCCGACACCACCGACAGCACCCGTCTGAGCCTGCCCATCCGGGGCATGAGCTGTGCCTCCTGCGTCGGACGCGTGGAAAAAGCCCTGCTCGGCATCGCCGGCGTCCGACATGCCGAGGTCAATCTGGCCACCGAGCGCGCCGAGGTGCAGGTACGCAACGACGTCGCCACCCCAAGCCTGGTCGCCGCCGTGGAGCAGGCTGGCTACCAGGTGCAAAGCGAGACCCTCCAGCTTGCCATCCAGGGCATGAGCTGCGCCGCCTGTGTCGGCCGGGTAGAAAAGGCGCTGGCCAAACAACCCGGCGTCCTGAGCGTAAGCATCAACCTGGCCACCGAACAGGCCTATGTGCAGCAGCTGCCGGATCTGGACCCGCAAGCACTGTGCGCCGCCGTGGCGCAGGCCGGTTACCAGGCCACACTGATAACGGCAGGCGCCCAGGCGGGCTCCCCAGGACGGCTGCCGCTCTGGTGGCCGGTCGCCCTGGCTGCACTGCTCAGCCTGCCGCTGGTGCTGCCGATGCTGGGCCTGCTCGCCGGAGCCCACTGGCAACTGCCGGGGCTGTGGCAGTGGCTACTGGCCACCCCGGTACAGTTCTGGCTGGGAGGCCGCTTCTACCGCGCCGGCTGGAAGGCGCTGCGCGCCGGCAGCGGCAACATGGATCTGCTGGTAGCCCTTGGCACCAGCGCCGCCTACGGCCTGTCGCTCTATCTCTGGCTGAGTGCGGCTTCCGACGCGACCCCGCACCTCTATTTCGAGGCCGGGGCCGCCGTCATCACCCTGGTGCTGCTCGGCAAATGGCTGGAAGCCCGGGCCAAACGGCAGACCACCGAAGCCATCCGCGCCCTGCAGGCGTTGCGTCCCGAAACAGCCCGGGTGGTGCAAGATGGCGTCGAACGTACCCTGCCGCTGGCGGCCGTGCAGATAGGCGATCGGGTGCTGATCCGCCCTGGCGAACGCATCCCGGTGGATGGCCAGATCCTGGAGGGACAGAGCCAGGTGGACGAGTCGCTGATCACCGGCGAGAGCCTGCCGGTCGCCAAGGGCCCCGGTGACAGGGTCACCGGCGGCGCCATCAATGCCGAGGGGCTGCTGCAGGTCGAGACGCTGGCCATCGGCGCCGAAACCACACTGGCGCGCATCATTCGCCTGGTCGAAAACGCCCAGGCCGCCAAGGCGCCCATCCAGCATCTGGTAGACAGGGTCAGCGCCCTCTTCGTCCCCGTGGTACTGGGCCTGGCGCTGCTCACCCTGCTCGGCTGGGGGCTTGGCAACGGCCACTGGCAGCAGGCCCTGCTCAATGCCGTGGCCGTGCTGGTGATCGCCTGCCCCTGCGCCCTGGGGCTGGCCACGCCCACCGCCATCATGGCCGGTACCGGCAGCGCGGCCCGTTTCGGCATCCTCATCAAGGACGCCGAGGCGCTGGAGCTGGCTCATCGGGTTCAGACGGTAGCCTTCGACAAGACCGGCACCCTCACCCTGGGTCAGCCGCGGCTGGCCCGCTTGCTGGCACGGGATGAGCCGCAGGCACGGGTACTGGCCCTGGCCGCCGCCCTGCAGCGCGGCAGCGAGCATGCCCTGGCCAGGGCCGTGCTGGAGTACGCCGCGGCCGAATCGGTGAGCATTCCCGTCGCCAACCAGCTCAAGGCCCTGCCCGGGCGCGGCATGCAGGGCGAGCTGGACGGCGCCACCCTCTATCTGGGCAGTCAACGGTTGCTGACAGAGTTGCAGCTCAGCGCCGGCTCCCTGGCCGGCGAGGCCGAGCAGTTGCAACAGACCGGCCATACGCTCGCCTGGCTGGTCCGCGAGCAGAACGGGCAACGCCGGCTGCTGGGACTGCTGGCGTTCGCCGACGCCCTCAAGCCCGAGGCCCGCGCGGCCGTGGCCGGTCTGCAGGCTCAGGGGCTGCGGGTGGTGATGCTGACCGGCGACAATAGCGGCAGTGCCCGCGCCGTGGCCAGCCAACTGGGACTGGATGAGGTACGGGCCGAGGTGTTGCCCGAAGACAAGGCCGGCATCGTCAATGAACTGCGGGCGGGAGGCCGCATCGTGGCCATGGTGGGCGATGGCATCAACGATGCGCCGGCTCTGGTGGCGGCCGATGTCGGCATCGCCATGGCCACCGGCACCGACGTGGCCATGCAGGCAGCCGGCATCACCCTGATGCGCGGCAATCCGCTGTTGGTGGCCGATGCGCTGGATATCTCGCGCCGCACCTACGCCAAGATCCGCCAGAACCTGTTCTGGGCCTTCATCTACAATCTCATCGGCCTGCCGCTGGCCGCCTTTGGCCTGCTCAACCCGATCATCGCCGGCGCGGCCATGGCCTTCAGCTCGGTGAGCGTGGTCGGCAATGCCCTGCTGCTGCGCCGCTGGCGCCCAATGGCCGGAGCCCGCCAGCCAGCGCTGCGGCAACAGGAGCCGAAACAATGAGTGGACACCTGAACATAGGCCAGGCGGCGGCCTGAGCGCCAAGATGATACGCCACTACGAGGCGCAGGGATTGCTGCCGGCCCCGCTGCAGCAGCGCGCCAGCAGCAAGGTCAAACAGCTGGCGCTGGCACATATCGCCCTGCTGGAGCAAAAGAGAGACGAATGGCAGCAGATGAAGGCCAGTCTCGCCGACCTGGCTGCCAGTTGTCACGGCGATGCGCACCCGGAGTGCCCGATACTGGCGGAGCTGGCAACCGGATGTGCGGCCCAGAGCCGGGCCGCCGCAGCAAATATCTCCGCGTCCAGCAGCCCCAGGGGCACCGAGAACGGCTAACGAAGCGCTTCCGACTCCAGCAGCTGCACCCCGGG
>JBFHKO010000024.1:0-19690 GCA_041595355.1 Aeromonadaceae bacterium | reverse complement strand
CTGGACGAGCTGACGTCGCCCTCCTGACCCCCGTCGGCGACGCGGGCTGACTAACCCGGCCGCGACGCCTACACTCTAGGGCAGGATGACGGGAGGTCCCCATGCCTGAGCAACGCCGCTATGTTCGTCACATCCAAACCGCGCCCGCCCGCCTGAGCCAGGGTGAGCAGCAATGGTCAACCTGCCTGCTGGACATCTCCCTGCAGGGCGCCCTGCTGGAGCGCCCCGCCACCTGGCCCGAGCATGCCCAGGGGCTCTATCGGCTGAGCCTGATACTGCCCGATGCCGACGCCCCGCTGGAGCTGGACGTGGAAACCTGCCACGAGGATGCTGAGCGGCTGGGCGTCTACTGGCCCAGCCTGGATGTCGAACCCACCCGTCAGCTGGTGCAGTTGCTGGAACAACAGCCGGACGGCGAATTGCTGCTGGCACGGGATATCGCCCAGTTGCTCGCCGACCTGCGCGCCCGCCTGAGTCACGGCGAACAGTAGCCGCCTCAGAGCAGGGCCAGCGCCTCGGCCAGGGTGCATACCGGCAGTAACTCCATCCCCTCTATGCCCTGCTTGGGCAGGTTGGCCTTGGGGATGATGGCCTTGCGAAAGCCGTGCTTGGCCGCCTCCTGCAAGCGTTCCTGACCCGACGGCACCGGCCGTATCTCGCCGGAAAGCCCCACCTCGCCGAAGGCGATCATGTCCCGGGGCAGCGGATGGTCGCGAAAGCTGGAGACCATGGCCAGGATGAGCGGCAGATCCGCGCTGGTCTCCTCCACCTTGACCCCGCCCACCACGTTGATGAACACATCCTGATCTGCCAACTGCATGCCGCCGTGACGGTGCAGCACCGCCAGCAGCAGCGCCAGGCGGTTATGTTCCGTGCCCACTGCCAGCCGCCGTGGGTTGGCCAGCGGGGAGTAATCCACCAGCGCCTGCAACTCCACCAGTAGCGGCCGGGTGCCTTCCCAGATCACCATCACCACGGAGCCCGCGCTCTGGGCCTCACCGCGATTCAGAAAGATGGCTGACGGATTGCTCACCTCGCGCATGCCCTGGGCCGTCATGGCGAAAACACCCAGCTCGTTGACGGCCCCGAAGCGATTCTTGTGGCAGCGCAGGGTGCGAAAACGCGAGTCCGCCTCGCCCTCCAGCAACAACGAACAATCGACGCAATGCTCCAGCACCTTGGGCCCCGCCAGGGCGCCGTCCTTGGTCACATGCCCCACCATAAAGATGGCCACCTGATGCTGCTTGGCGAAGCGAGTCAGCTGGGCGGCGGACTCCCGCACCTGGGAGACCGAGCCCGGCGCCGAGCTCACCTCTGAGACATGCATCACCTGGATGGAGTCGATGACCATGATGGCCGGCTTCTCCTGGCTGGCCAGCTGGCAGATCTGCTCGACGCTGGTCTCCGAGAGCATGCGCAGCTTCTCCTTGGGCAGCCCCAGCCGGCTGGCACGCATCGCCACCTGCTGCAGCGACTCCTCGCCGGTGACATACAGCGTGGGCATGCGCTCCGCCAGCTGACACATCACCTGCAGCAGCAGGGTACTCTTGCCGGCGCCGGGATGACCGCCGATGAGGATGGCCGAGCCGGGCACTATGCCGCCGCCCAGCACCCGATCCAGCTCGCGAAAGCCGGCGCCGAGGCGCGGTACCTCGCCGAGCGCCACCTCGGAGAGGCTCTGTACCTGACTGCTGAGGGCACCGGCATAGCCGCTGAGGCGCCCGCCCTTGCCGGCGACCGGTGCCGCGGCCAGCCGTACCTCGGAGATGCAGTTCCACTCCCGGCATTCACCACACTGCCCCTGCCAGCGCGGGTACTCGGCACCGCACTCGTTGCAGACAAAGGCAACCTTGCTCTTGGCCATGCTTGCTTCCCTCCCCCGGCCTCCCTGTCAGGCGGCCAATCAAAAAAAGAGGCCCCGCATCATGACGATGCCGGGGCCCGCTCAACGGTATGAGTGACTCAGGCGCCGACCCGATCGCCCGCCAGCAGCAGGCAGAGCACCGCCTCGAGATCCAGGCCACGAATGGCCACCTGTGCCTGCTCGCGCACCACCGGCTTGGCATGCAGCGCCACCCCGAGAGCCGCATTTTTCAGCATCGGCAGATCATTGGCACCATCGCCGATGGCCACCGTCTGGGCCGCACTGATACCGTAGCGCTCGCGCAGCGCCAGCAGGGTCTCGGCCTTGACCTGGGCATCGACGATGCGTCCCTCGACCCGCCCGGTCAGACGACCATCGACCACCTCGAGATCGTTGGCCTCGATGTGATCCAGCCCCAGCAGCCTCTGCAGGTGGCCGGCGAAACGGGTGAAGCCACCGGAGGCGATGGCTACCTTCCAGCCAGCGGCCTGGGTGGCCGCCACCAGCTCGGTCAGCCCCGGCATCAGGGGGATATCCGCCGCCACCTGCTCCAGGATCGCCTCGTCGGCATCCTTGAGCAGCGCCACCCGATTGCGCAGGCTGTCGGCAAATTCCAGCTTGCCCTGCATGGCCGCTGCGGTCACGGCCGCCACCTGCTCTCCCACCCCGGCCAGACGGGCAATCTCGTCGATGCACTCGATCTGGATGGCGGTGGAGTCCATGTCCATCAGCAGCAGGCCGGGCTCGCCCAAGCGCGGCAGCCTGGCGACGTGAGCGCCGTCGATGCTCCACTCCTGGTCCTTTATCCAGCTCATCAGTTCGGGATCATAATCACGGGTGCCCAGTACCAGCACCTGCACCTCACCCACGCAGAAGGGGGCGAAACAGACGGCCTGCTGCGACTCGCTGAACAGCTCCACCTGCAGCTGGGAAAGGTGAAACTTGCTCAATTCGCGGCCCATCAACACCACGTAACCGCCACAGGCGGGCAGGGTTTCCAGCGGCTCGAGCCCCTCGGCGCTCAGCAGCTGGGCCTGGTGCGGGGCAAAATGGGCGGCCCAATCGGCGATCCGCTCCGGCATATGAGAAAATGGCATCTGTGCTTCGACTCCGGGTTCATGGCAGACAATCTGGCGTCAGGGTAACGACTGCCCCCCGCACACGCAAGCGCCAATCTGCCCGCCACCGCCCGCCATAGGCGTCAGGATCCCGGCGGCCAGCCGCCCAGCAGGGCCGACTCCAGGGCAACGAGGATCATGTCGTCGAAAGTCCGCTCCCGCTCCTCGGCGCTGGTCTGTTCGCCCTGGGTGATGTGATCCGAGACGGTGCACAGGGTGAGCGCCCGGGCGCCATACTCGGCGGCCACCCCGTAGAGGCCGGCAGCCTCCATCTCCACCCCCAGAATGCCGTATTTCTCCATCACCTCGAACATGCCGGGGTCGGCCGCGTAAAAGAGATCGGCGGAGAAGAGATTGCCCACCTTGACCGCTATGCCCAACGCCTCCGCCGCCGCCACCGCATTGCGCAGCAGGCCGAAATCGGCGATGGCGGCAAAGTCGTGATCCCGAAAGCGCATGCGGTTGACCCTGGAGTCGGTGCAGGCCCCCATGCCGATGACCAGGTCCCGCACCCGCACGTCGCTGCGCACCGCGCCGCAGGTGCCCACCCGGATGAGGTTGCGTACCCCGTATTCGGTGATGAGCTCCTTGCAGTAGATGGAGCAGGAGGGAATGCCCATGCCGTGCCCCATCACCGACAGCCGGTGCCCCTTGTAGTAACCGGTATACCCGTACATGTTGCGCACATCGGTGACCCGCTCGGCACGCTCCAGGAAGCTGTCAGCGATGTACTGGGCACGCAGAGGATCGCCCGGCATCAGTACCGTCTCGGCAAAGGCCCCCTCGGGAGCGTTGATATGGGGTGTGGTCATGTCGAAGACTCCTCATGGGGACACAATAGGGGTAGAAAACTGTCGCCGTGGGCCAGGGGCGAGAGGCCGTAGTGCTGCGCCAGCGTCTGGCCGATATCGGCAAAGCTGCGCCGCAGGCCGAGCGACACCGCCGCCAGTCCGGCGCCATACACCAGCACGGGCACCTGCTCACGGGTATGCTCGGTGCCGGGCCAGATGGGATCGCAGCCGTGATCCGCGGTCAGCAATAGCCAGTCGTCGGCAGCCAGGCGGGCCAGCAATTCGGGCAGCCGCGAATCGAAATACTCCAGCGCCCCGGCATAGCCGGCCAGATCGCGTCGATGACCGTAGGCGGAGTCGAAATCGACGAAGTTGGTAAACACCAGCGCCCCGTCGGGGGCATCGGCAGCCTGCTGCAGGGTGCACTCCCAGAGCGCCGGCAGGCCGGTGGCCCTGAGCGCGCGGCTGATGCCGCGTCCGGCATAGATGTCGGCTATCTTGCCGATGGCGATCACCTCGTGCCCCGACGCGACCAGCCGATCCAGCAGGGTCGGCATGGGCGGCGCCAGCGCGTAGTCGTGGCGGTTGCCGGTGCGCTGAAACTGGCCGCGTCCCGCCCCGACGAAGGGCCGGGCGATCACCCGGCCGATGTTGTAGGGTTCGAGCAGCCGGCGCGCCAGCTCGCAAAGCGCATAGAGACGCGCCAACCCGAAGTGCTGCTCGTGGCAGGCTATCTGGAACACCGAATCGGCAGAGGTATAGACAATGGGCTTGCCGGTACGCAGGTGCTCCTCGCCCAGTCGCTCCAGGATCTCGGTGCCCGAGGCGTGGCAGTTGCCGAGCAACCCCGGCAGCCCGCCCTGCTCGATCAGCGCGGCCAGCAAGGCGGGCGGAAAACTCTGCTCGCGATCCCGAAAGTAGCCCCACTCGAACAGCACAGGAGCGCCGGCCAGCTCCCAGTGCCCCGAGGGGGTGTCCTTGCCGGTGGAAAGCTCGGCAGCGGCGCCATAGGCGCCTGTGGTTCTGTCCGGCAGGCTCAGCCCCGCCAGGGGCGGGTCGGTGGCCAGCAGATGGGCATGCCCCAGCCCCAGGGCCAGCAGGTTGGGAATGCGCAGCGCACCGCGGGTGGCCACGCAGCCGGCGGCGATATGGCCCAGGGTGTCGGCGCCGGCATCGCCGAAGCGTTCGGCATCGGGAGTCGCGCCGATACCCAGCGAGTCCAGCAGCAGAATGAAAGTGCGGCCCATGCTTGGCTCCCGTCAGTCGTGGGTTCCCGCCGCGCTGGCGGGGAAGAAACAGCGATCCGCATTGGTCTCCAGCGCCGCGGCCAGCTCGGCCGCCGGCTGGCGGCGCAGGGCGGCCAGCTCGGTCAGCACCTCGGGCAGGAAGGCCGGCTCGTTGCGGCTGCCTTGGCGGCCAGATAGCGGCATGGTCGGGCCATCGGTCTCCAGCAGCAGCCTCGCCAGCGGCAACCCGGCCACGGCCTTGCGGGTCTTGTCGGCGCGCGGATAGGTGATGACGCCGCCGATGCCCAGATAGCAGCCGGCATGCATGAACTGCTCGCCCTGCTGGCGTGAACCGGTAAAGGCATGCAACACCGCGCCGCGGGGCAGCCGGTAGCGCACCAGCAGCGCCAGCAACTCGTTGTGGGTCCTGCGGCTGTGCAGGATGACCGGCAGCCGGTAGCGGCAGGCCAGATCCAGCTGCCGCTCGAGCATTTCGAGTTGCCGCGCAAGCGGCACCGTCACCAGGGCATCCAGGCCACACTCGCCGATGGCCACCAGTCCGGCCGGGGCCTGCTTAAGCCGCGCCTCCAGCCGCGCCCAGACTTGCTCGCCCTCACCCGCTAGGAACCAAGGATGCAGCCCGAAGGCATAGAACAGCCCCGCATGCTGGCGATGCAGCGCCGGCAGGGCCGCCCAGCCGGCAGAGTCGATGGCCGGCACTATCCAGCGCGCCACTCCGGCCTCCCGGCTGCGCGCCAGCACAGCGCCCAGATCGGCGGCATACTCCGGCAAGCCCAGATGCACATGGGTATCGGTCAGCGGTAGCGGCATGGCAATGGCTCTCCGGCAAGCAGGCGGGTGGCCACGCTAGCGCGCCGCCCGGGTTTAGGGAAAGCATAACCGGCCCAGGCCGGTTTTTGATATTCAATGGCCTGATTGCGAACCGGGCCGGCGAAAAGAGCTCAGCGGCGAGGCCTGGCGAGGGTCGCGGGTTTACCGGCCAAAGGCCGTGCGCGCCATAGCTTCAACGCCGTGACCCAGAAGGGGCGCAGGATCAGGTTGTGCAGCCGGGTGTAGCGCTCGCCATCGCGCGGGCCGACGCCGAAGGTGAGCGGCTCGGGCTCCGGGGTGGTCACATAGAGGGTGCCGAACAGCCAGTCCCAGAGCGAAAGATTGGTGCCGAAGTTGCGGTTGAAGTGCCTGGGATCCGCGCTGTGGTGGATCTGGTGCTGGGCCGGGCTGTTGAGCAGATGTTCGATGCGGGGGCCGAACGAGAGCCAGACATGGGTATGCCGCAGGTTGGCCGCCAGGCTGTTGAACAGCAGTACCAGGTAGCTGACGCCGAACAGGGTGAACTTGTCTATCTCGCCGCCGCAGGCATGGAAGAAGGCGCCGCCGTAAAGGGCCAGCACAGTGCCCTTGGCCAGGTGCTCGGCCAGCTTCTCGACCACATGGATGCGGCTGGCCGTCGGCGGCACCATGACGATGGCGCTGTGATGCACCTTGTGAAACTCCCACAGCCAGCGGCCGTGAAAGGCGCGGTGCAGCCAGTAATGAACCAGGTCGCTGAGCAAAAAGACGCCGAGGCCATAGAGCAGCATCAGCGGCAGCGTCTCATCCAGCCGGGGCCTGAGGCCCCAGAGGGCGTCCAGCCAGGCGCTGACCTCGCCGTCCTGCAGCCGCACCGGCGCCAGCCAGGCCAGGATGGGCGCGATGAAGGCCAGGTGCAGCAGCACGCGCACGAAATAGTACTGGTAGTCGACCAGCGCCGAGCGGTGCAGCCAGACGGCGCGGCCGCCGAGAAAGGCGCCGAACGTTTTGCCCTGGCTCCCTGCCTGCCGGCGCTGCTGGCGATAAAGGGCATAGGCCACGGCCAGCGAGATGAGCAGGTAGGGGGCGCCAAGGCGGCCATTGAGGTCGAACAGGCCCATAAAGGTCTGCCATAGCGGCAGGCCCACCCGCTCGAGCAGGAGGCTGAAGATGTCGGTGATGGGGCTGGGCCATGCCATGAGTACAGAACCTTTCCTTGCGGCGGAAGAAAGGCGCATATATTAATTGATAATGCTTATCATATGCGACCTGTTTTTGCCGGCCAGGGCCCTCCCCCGGCCGGCACCGCCGCGGACGGGCATGAAAAGGGGCCGTCGCAATGACGGCCCCCGTTAACGCCCAAGCCAAAGCTCCCGACCTAGTGCTCCCGCGTCTTGTGGAAGGTCACGTCCGGGTAGCGCTCCATGGTCAGGTTCAGGTTGACCATGGTCGGCGCTATGTAGGCGAGGTTGTCGCCACCATCCAGCGCCAGATTGAGGGCGCACTTGCGCTGGAAGTCGTCGAACTTCTTGGCATCCTTGCACTCCACCCAGCGGGCGGTGCTGACGTTGATGGGCTCGTAGAGCGCCTCGACGTTGTACTCGGACTTCAGGCGCGAGACCACCACATCGAACTGCAGCACCCCCACGGCACCGACGATGAGGTCGTTGTTCTCGATGGGCCGGAACACCTGTACCGCCCCCTCCTCGGAGAGCTGCACCAGCCCCTTGAGCAGCTGTTTCTGCTTGAGGGGATCGCGCAGCCGGATGCGGCGGAACAGCTCGGGGGCGAAGTTGGGGATGCCGGTAAAGCGCATCACCTCGCCCTGGGTGAAGGTGTCGCCTATCTGTATGGTGCCGTGGTTATGCAGGCCGATGATATCGCCCGGGTAGGCCTGCTCGGCCTGCTCGCGGTCGCCGGCCATGAAGGTGACCGCATCGGAGATGGCCACATCCTTGCCAATGCGCACATGGCGCAGCTTCATGCCCTTCTCGTACTTGCCGGAGACCACGCGCATGAAGGCGATGCGGTCGCGGTGCTTGGGATCCATGTTCGCCTGGATCTTGAACACGAAGCCGCTGAACTTCTCCTCGCTCGCCTCGACGCTGCGGGTATCGCTCTGACGCGGCATCGGCTTGGGGGCCCAGTCGGTGAGGCCGTCGAGCATATGGTCGACGCCGAAGTTGCCGAGTGCGGTGCCGAAGAAGACCGGCGTCATATCGCCCTTGCGGAAGGCATCCAGATCGAACTGGTGGGAGGCGCCCTGCACCAGCTCCAGCTCTTCACGCAGCTGCTCGACGAGATCCTCGCCCACGGCCACATCCAAATCGGGGTTATTCAGCCCCTTGATGACCCGCTTCTCCTGGATGGTATGCCCCTGACCGGACTGATAGAGATAGATCTCGTCCTTGTAGAGGTGGTAGACCCCCTTGAACTGCTTGCCGCAGCCGATGGGCCAGGTGATGGGCGAGCAGAGGATCTTGAGCTCGTTCTCCACCTCATCCAGCAGCTCCATGGGATCGCGGATCTCGCGGTCCAGCTTGTTCATGAAGGTGAGGATGGGGGTATCGCGCAGGCGGGTGACCTCCATCAGCTTACGGGTCCGGTCCTCGACCCCCTTGGCGGCATCGATGACCATCAGGCAGCAGTCCACCGCCGTCAGGGTGCGGTAGGTATCCTCGGAGAAATCTTCGTGACCCGGGGTATCCAGCAGGTTGACCAGGCAATGGTTGTAGGGAAACTGCATCACCGAGGTGGTGACCGAGATGCCCCGCTCCTTTTCCATCTCCATCCAGTCGGACTTGGCATGCTGTCCCGAGCCTCGCCCCTTGACGGTGCCGGCGCGCTGGATGGCGTGTCCGAACAGCAGCACCTTCTCGGTGATGGTGGTCTTGCCCGCATCGGGGTGCGAGATGATGGCGAAGGTGCGGCGCTTGCGCACTTCCTCTAGAAAGGCTGACATGGAGAGTTACCCGCTTCGTGGACTGAACTGACAAATTTGGCGGCGGATTATAAACCCTGGGGCAGTTTTTGCCCAAGCAAAAGCGTGGCCGCCGCCCAGGGGCGCACCACTCTGCCGCAGCGCCGGGCCGCACGCCCCATTGCGGGGCCCCTCGATTGTCTGTCGACCCATTACGGGGCGGCAGCCCAATCTGGCCACCCGGGAAGGAGCAGGCAGCCCAGGCGGGTGAATCGACTGTTTTACATGGCAATAACAGCAGCGCAACAACAAGATCGCATTTATGGCACATCATTTGCCTTAGGGGAGCAGCGGCCCGCGACTGCCACGCTGGCCGGCCACCCCCTTTGGAGCACATTTGATGAACAAAGCTTTCTGGAAATCCGGTCATACCCCCACGCTACTGACCGCCTTTTTGTATTTCGACCTCAGCTTCATGGTCTGGTACCTGATCAGCCCGCTGCAGAAATTGCTGCAGGACGATCTGGGCCTCAGCGTCGATCAGCGCGCCCTGGTGGTCGCCACCCCCATACTGGCCGGCGCCCTGCTGCGCGTGGTCTTCGGCTTGCTGGTGGATCGCATCGGCCCCAAAAAAACCGGTATCTTCGGCCAGCTGGTGGTGATGCTGGCCCTGGCCGCAGCCTGGAAGTTCGGCATTCACAGCATGAACCAGGCACTGCTGCTGGGCCTGGCCCTGGGCGTCGCCGGCGCCTCCTTCGCCGTGGCCCTGCCGCTGGCCTCCCGCTGGTATCCGCCCGAGCACCAGGGCACGGCCATGGGCATTGCCGGCGCCGGTAACTCGGGTACCGTGCTGGCGGTGCTGTTCGCCCCCGTGCTGGCCATCGCCTTCGGCTGGCAGAACGTGTTCGGCTTCGCCCTGCTGCCGGTGGGCATTGCCTTCGTGCTGTTTGTGCTGTTCGCCAAGGATGCCCCCGGCGCCCCGGCACCCAAGCGTCTGCTGGATTACACCCGCGCCCTGGCCGACAAAGATGCCTGGTGGTTCATGTTTTTCTACATGATCACCTTCGGCGGCTTCTCCGGCTTTGCCGGCGCCCTGCCGGGTTACTTTGCCGACCAGTTCGGCTTCGATCTGAAGACCGCCGGCCTGTATACCGCCGCCTGCGTGTTTGCCGGCTCGGTGATGCGCCCCCTGGGCGGCGCCCTGGCCGATCGCATCGGCGGCGTACGCTCGCTGCTGGTGGTCTACACCAGCTCCTCGCTGCTGATTGCCCTGGCCGGTTTCAATGTCGGTGGCGCTGTCGGTACCACCGCCATCTTCATCCTGGCCATGCTCTTCCTCGGCATGGGCAACGGCTCGGTATTCCAGCTGGTTCCCCAGCGCTTTCGCGCCGAGATCGGGGTCATGACCGGCCTTATCGGCATGGCCGGCGGCGTCGGCGGCTTCCTGCTGGCGGCCGGCCTCGGCCAAGTCAAGGCCCTGACCGGCAGCTATGCCATCGGCCTGTGGGTATTCGCCGCTCTGGGCGCCATTGCCTGGTTTGGCCTAAGTGGCGTGAAGCGCCGCTGGCGCACCACCTGGGGTTCGGCAGCACTCACCGCCGCCCGGGTCTAAGCTCTACAGGCCGCACCACTCCCCCAAGGGGCGAAGCCAGGCTTCGCCCCTTGGCGTATGGGCATGACCCACCTCAGCCAGGCGCTCCGATGAAGACATTGCAACTCGACACCGCCGCGGTCTCACTCCAGGGGCCCAAGCCCAGAAACGAGGATGCCTGGTGCATCCACGCCCCCCCGGCCCCCTCCCAGCAGGCCAAGGGCTGGCTACTGGCCGTCGCCGACGGGGTCAGCCAGTGCCTGGATGGTCAGCTGGCCGCCAGATCCACCCTCCACGCCCTGGCCTCGGACTATTACGCCTGCCCCGAGCACTGGCCGCTGGAGAACGCCCTCGAGCAGATGCTGCGGGGGCAACACAACTGGCTCAAGAGCCGCCACCCCAGCGAGCCGCTGCTCACCACCCTGACCGCCCTGATCCTGCGTCAGCGCCACTTCCATGCCGTGCATCTGGGCGACTGCCGCCTCTACCGCTGGCGCCAGGGGCACTGGGAGTGCCTGACCCGGGAGCATACCTGGGACAAGCCGGGCATGACGCATGTGCTGAGCCGCGCCATGGGCCTGGGTGACGAACTGCAGATCGACCACCTCGGCGGCGAGCTGCAGGAGGAGGATCTGTTTTTGCTGCTGAGCGACGGCGTCTGGGCCCTTATCGAGGCCAGCGGTCTGTTGCCATCGGCCGCCGAGCGCCAGGATCTGCACGCCTGGGTCACCCGCCTCGGCGAGCAGGCCATCGCCCTGGGAGGCCGGGACAACGCCACCGCCCTGGCGGTACGGGTGCGGCAGCTGCCGGCCACCGCCAGCGCGCCTCTCGCGGCGCCCCCCCTGTTGCCACCGCCGCCGCTCAAGCCGGGCGAACAGCTGGATGGCCTGACCGTCACCGGCCTGCTGCAGCGCAGCCGCCACAGCCTGCTCTATGGGGTCATCACCGCAGACGGCCAGCCGGCGGTGCTGAAGACACTGCCGGTACGCCAGGCCGAGGATCCCCACTGCCGGCAGGCGCTCTGGCTCGAGGAGTGGATGCTCCAGCGCCTGCAGGGCAACGGCTGCCCCGAGGTGGTCGATCTGCCCCTGCGCTCGGCACTCTACTTCGTGCAGCGGCGCATCCCCGGCGAAAGCCTGGCCCAGCGGGTGGCAGCCCAGCGCCTATCCCTGCCCCAGGCCATCCGCATTGCGGTCAAGCTCGCCAGCCTGCTGACGCTGCTCGAGCAGCAGCGGCTGCTGCACCGGGACATCAAGCCCGACAACCTGATGCTGGATCCGGAAGGGGAGCTCACCCTCATCGACTTCGGCCTGGCCACCATACCGGGGCTGGCGTGGGAGCCGGCCGGCAGCCTGCCGGGCACCCCCAGCTTTCTGGCACCGGAGCTCTACCAGGGCGCTCCCCATGGCGCGCAGACCGAGCTCTACGCCGCCGGCGTGACCCTCTATTTCATTCTCACCGGCCACTACCCCTACGGGGAGATAGAGCCCTTCCAGCATCCCGACTTCGGTCAGCCCACACCGCCCTCCCGCTGGCGGCCGGATACCCCCGCCTGGTTCGAGGCGAGCCTGCTGCGCGCCGTGGCCCGGGAGCCTGCCGAGCGCTTCACCTCGCCCCGCCAGTGGCTGGAGAGCCTCATCGATGCCGGCACTGCCCGCCATCCCGAGCCCGAGCCGGCGAGCCTGCCGCTGGAGCAACAACTGCAAAGCTGGCAATGGATTGGCATGCTCTCGCTGCTGGCCAACCTGCTGCTGCTGTTCGCCCTGCTGCGCTGATCCCGCTACCGCCGCGACCCGGAACACAAAAGACCGTAATGGCACCCGCCCCGGCCTGACTCGACTATGCTTAACAGCGCAGGCAACGCAGGCAACAAGGGAGCCAATGCCATGGACAACCAAACGGATATGACCCGGGAACAACTGAAGGCCGATCTGAAGCGACTGGCCGACACTCTGGAGGAGCTGGTCCAGCACTCCGGCACCGCCTCCAAGGCCGAGCTGGACAGCCTCAAGGCCCGGGCGGAGGCCAGTATCTCCGACGCCCGCAATCGGCTGGAAAGCTCGGGGGAGCAAATGCTCAACAAGACCAAGGATGCCGCCCAGTGCTGCGACAAGCTGGTGCGTGACAACCCCTGGGCCGGTATCGGCATCGGTGCCGCCGCCGGGGTGGTGCTGGGCATACTGCTGGCGCGCCGTTAGATGACGGAGTCCCGGCACGGTCCCGCTCAGGGGGTGCTGTCGGCCGGCCGGCGGGTGCTGACCAGCCTGCTGGCCATAGCGCAGACCCGCCTGCAGCTGCTCAGCCTGGAGCTGGAAGAAGAAAAAGCCAAACTGCTGCAGCTGTTGCTGCTGCTGGGGCTCAGCCTGTTGCTGACCGCCTTTGGCCTCTTCTGCCTCATCGCCCTCATCTTTCTGGCGGTGGATGAATCCCAGCGCCTGCTGGCCCTCGGCCTCAGCGCCGCCGTGCTGCTGCTGGCCGCGCTGCTGATCGCCGGGCTTGCCCTGGCCAGGGCGCGGCGCTCGCCCCTGCTGCGCGCCACCCGCAGCCAACTGCAAGAGGACAGACGCTGGCTGGAGGAGCAACTGTGAAGGCAAGCCAACGCGCCGAACACAAGGCCCGCCTGCTGGCCCAAATAGCCCAGCAACGGGAGCAGCTAAGCCAGGCCGCCGAGGGATGGCTCGACGCCACCCAGGGTCTGGATCGCGGCTGGCAGCTGCTGGTGCGCTACCGGCACCTGGCCCTGACCGGCGGGGTCGTGCTGCTGGGCTGGGGACTGCTGAGCCGGGAGCGGCTGACGCGTCTCTACCGGCGCGCCAGGCGCACTTCGCTCTACAGGCACAGTCCGCTGCTGCTGAGCCTCGGCGGCTGGCTGCTGGGCCGGCGCTAACCGCCCTGCCCCGCACCACCGAAATGCCCCCCCAGAAACAGGCACGAAAAAAGGGAGGCCACCCGTGGCCTCCCTATCCGTTATGACGCGATGTCCAACGCGGTTTACAGCGCCTTGAGGATATTCTCCACTGTCGCCTTGGCATCGCCGAAGCACATGTGGGAGTTTTCCTTGAAGAACAGCGGGTTCTGGACGCCGGCATAGCCGGTGTTCATGGAGCGCTTGAACACCACGACATTCTGCGCCTTCCACACTTCCAGTACCGGCATGCCGGCAATGGGGCTGCCCGGATCTTCCATGGCCGCCGGGTTGACGGTGTCATTGGCGCCGATGACCAGTACGGTATCGGTGTCGGAGAAGTCTTCGTTGATCTCGTCCATTTCCAGCACTATGTCGTAAGGCACCTTGGCCTCGGCCAGCAGCACGTTCATGTGCCCGGGCAGACGACCGGCCACCGGATGGATACCGAAGCGCACCTTGATGCCCCGCTCGCGCAGCTTGTGGGTGATCTCGGCCACCGGATACTGGGCCTGGGCCACCGCCATGCCGTAGCCGGGGGTGATGATGACGCTGGAGGAGGCCTTCAGCAGATCGGCCACGTCTTCCGGGCTCATCTCGCGGTATTCACCCATCTCTTCTTCACTGCCACCGGTGCTGCTGCCGTCGGAGCCGAAGCCACCGGCAATGACGGAGATGAAGGAGCGGTTCATCGCCTTGCACATGATGTAGGAGAGGATGGCACCGCTTGAACCCACCAGGGCACCGGTCACGATGAGCAGGTCGTTGGAGAGCATGAAGCCCGCTGCCGCTGCCGCCCAACCGGAGTAGGAGTTGAGCATCGAGACCACCACCGGCATGTCGGCGCCGCCGATGGCCGCCACCAGATGCCAGCCGAAGGCCAGGGCGATCAGGGTCATGATGATGAGCGCCACAGTGCTGCCTTCGACATTGACGAAGTAGAGCATCAGGCCAACGGAAGCCAGCACCGCCAACAGGTTCAGCTTGTGCTTGTGGGGCAGGGAGAGCGGCTTGGAGCTGATGATGCCGCGCAGCTTGCCGAACGCCACTATCGAGCCGGTGAAGGTGACGGCACCGATGAAGACGCCGAGGAAGATCTCGGTCAGGTGGATGTTAAGCATGGCACCGCTCAGGTGGGCGTCATGGGCGCTCTGCTCGGCCAGCTTGGCCACGGCAGCCTGGGCGGCAGCCATGATCTCCTCGGCGGAGCCGGTGAGCGGCAGCACCAACTGCTGTACCCCTTCGGAGGGCAGCAGCTCGATGAAGCTGTTGAAGCCCACCAGCACGGCGGCCAGACCCACGAAGCTGTGCAGCACCGCCACCAGCTCCGGCATCTCGGTCATCTCGACCTTGAATGCCAGGCGAGCGCCGATGGCACCGCCGATCACCATGGCCACCAGGATGAAGCCGATGCCGTAAACACTCGGGCTGGCAATGGTCGCCACCAGAGCGATGGCCATACCGGCGATACCGAACCAGTTACCGTATTTTGCTGTTTCCTGCTTGGACAAACCGGCCAAGCTGAGGATGAACAGGATGGCGGCAACGATGTACGCTGCCGTGACCAGTCCTTGAGACATGTTGAAACCCCCTTAATCCTTCCTGAACATCTTGAGCATGCGATGAGTCACCGTGAAACCACCGACAATGTTGATGGTGGCGATCAGCACGGCGATAAAGGCCAGCCCGGTGATGAGTGCCGAATCGGCCCCAATCTGCAGCAGCGCACCGACGATGATGATGCCGGAGATGGCATTGGTCACCGACATCAGCGGCGTGTGCAGGGCGTGAGTCACATTCCATACCACGTAATAACCGACCACGCAGGCCAGCACGAATACCGTGAAGTGGGAGAGGAACTCGGGCGGAGCCACATGCCCCACCCAGCCAAAGCCGGCGATGGCAGCGGCGCCCAGCCAGTACTTGAGCTTGGAAGGTGGCTTGGCTTCCTTGACCACGGGCGCGGCCACCGCGGCCTTGGGCGCGGCCGAGACGCTGATGGCGGGCGGCGGGAAGGTGACTTCGCCGTCACGCACCACGCTCATGTTGCGCAGCACCACATCCTCGAAGTCGATGTTGATGTTGCCGTCCTTCTCCTTGCACAGCAGCTTGGCCAGGTTGACCAGGTTGGTACCGTAGAGCTGGGAGGCCTGGGTCGGCAGACGGCCCGGCAGGTCGGTATAGCCGATCACCTTGACGCCATTGGGCGTCACGAACACCTTACCTGCCTGGGTGTAGTCGCAGTTGCCGCCGGTGGCAGCCGCCAGATCCACGATGACGGAACCGGGCTTCATGCTGTCCACCATCTCCTGGGTGATCAGCTTGGGCGCCGGCTTGCCGGGGATCAGGGCGGTGGTGATGATGATGTCGACGTCCTTGGCCTGCTGGGCAAACAGCGCCATCTCGGCCGCGATGAACTCGTCGGACATCACCTTGGCATAGCCGTCGGAAGAGGAACCATCCTCGCCGCCGAAGTCGAGCTTCAGGAACTCGCCGCCCATGGACTCAATCTGCTCGGCCACTTCCAGGCGGGTGTCGAAGGCACGCACTATGGCACCCAGGGAGCCGGCGGCACCGATGGCGGCCAGACCGGCCACGCCGGCGCCGATCACCAGCACCTTGGCAGGCGGTACCTTGCCGGCGGCGGTGATCTGGCCGGTGAAGAAGCGGCCAAACTCGTGGGCCGCTTCCACCACGGCGCGATAGCCGGCGATGTTGGCCATGGAGGAGAGCGCATCCAGGGACTGGGCACGGGAGATGCGCGGCACCATGTCCATGGCCAGCACATTGATCTTCTTGGACGACAGTTTCTCGACCAGCTCCGGGTTCTGAGCCGGCCAGACGAAGCTGACCAGGGTGGTGCCTTCCTTGAGACGCTCGATCTCGGCGTCGGTCGGCGCATTCACCTTGTAGATGAGCTCGGACTGCCACAGCTCGGCGGCCTTGACTACCTTGGCACCGGCCGCCTCGAAGGCGGCATCATCAAAACTGGCCAGAGCGCCGGCACCGGACTCGACGCTGACGTCGAAGCCGAGCTTTCTAAGTTGCTCAACGGTCGCCGGAGTGGCGGCCACCCGGGTCTCACCGGCGAGACTCTCTCTCGGTATTCCAATCTGCATGACTATTCCCTGATGTTGAATTAACGTCGCTGCCGGCCTGGGCGACCGGGGGGCGCCCAAACCCTGAGCGGGTTTAGCTAAACAAGAGTGGCAACCGCATGCGCCCAGCGCTCGCCCCGGCGCTCTGAAACCCGAGCCCAAGGCATGCACTCGATCCGCGCGGGTTGGCAGCCGCACCGGGCCTGAGCCAACCGGCGGCCAATGGGGACGCAGTCCGTTGCCAAAACGGCCCAACACTTTAGCCCGTCTGGCCCAGAAAAAAAACGCCGAAAGACCGGCCCGTTAGAATAAATTCATCCGACTCATTCCTGCTGGCTCTAGTCCCGGGGGTTTCCTGGGCCGGCACGGCTCCTACAGAATAGGGCATGGGGCGAAGGGTGGCGCGAAAAATGCGTTCTGAAAAACCACGCCGGCAGACAGCGACCCTGCGCGCCTGAAGCCGCGACGAGCCGCCGGGAGGCCGGTTAATGGAAACTGAGCCACTGCCCCTGACGCGGCTCGGCGCCCAGCAGGGTGAAGGGAATGGCAAGCAGCCGCTGGCCATCGTTACGCTGCACGGCAAAATGCAAATGCGGCCCGGTGCTGTATCCCGTGTTGCCGGAGTCGGCCAGCTGCTCGCCGGCCTGAACCCGCTGCCCCGGCTGCACCCGTACCGAACGGGCGCGCAGGTGCGCATACAGGGTCATGGTGCCATCGCTGTGCAACAGGCGGACATAATTGGTGCGCTGGCGGGCCGCGGGATCACGGCTGTTGCCATCGAAGCCCCCGGCCAGGTCCAGCACCACACCATCCCGCGCCGCCAGCACCGGGGTTCCCACCGGCATGGCGATATCCAGGGCATAACGGTTGCCGGGCAGGTTATGGCTGTAACGCCCCTCGAAGCCCTGGGAGATGCGAAAACGGCCACGGAAGGGCGGTTGCAGGCGCGCCTCGCGCACCCGGGAAGGGGTTCCCAGCACGAAGCGATGGCCGAGTTGCAGGCTGCCGGCACCGCGAAAGCGCAGCCGGCTGACATAGTGCTCGCTGCGGGCCGGCACCGTTATCGGCTGCCCCAGATCGCGCTCGCTTTCGACCCCCTCCTGCTGGCTCAGTTGCAGCCAGACGGTGACCGGGCCATACAGCTCGTTGATGATGAACAGGTTGCCGCTGGCGGTATAGCGCAGCTTGACCTTGTCGGCCTCGGGCTCCCACAGCTCGAGCTGCTCCGGGTTGAAGGGGGCGGCGCGGCTGAAATCGTCGGTATAGCTGACCACCCCCAGGGCATCCTCGTACTTGAACACCGCGCCCCGGGCCGCGACCAGCGCCCCCGCCAGCAGCAGCCCCGCCAGACCGAAGGCGGTCCGTTGCCGCCCTCTCACGAGCCGGCCTCCGGCCCGGGCAGTCGCTGCAACACCAGCGCATCTTCAGCCGCTTCGCCGGCGGCATAGTAGCCCTTGCGCAGCCCCAGCTGACGGTAGCCCTCGCTCAGGTACAGGGCCCGGGCCACCGCATTGGAGGCGCGCACCTCCAGCCACCAGCTCTCGCAGCCAAGCGTCCGGGTCAGCGCCAGGTAATGACGCAGCAGCACCCGTCCCCAGCCGCGCCCCTGGCAGGTCGGGAGCAGGCAGAGGTTCATGAGGCTGCTCTCCCCGGCCAGATAGTCGGCGATGAAAAAGCCCACCGGCTGCCCCTGCCACAGGGCCAGTCGATTGACGTAGCGCTCGCCGAAGCAGGAGGCCAGCATGCCCTCGCTCCAGGGCCAGCGATGGGCCTGACACTCGATGGCCAGCAGACACGGCAGATCCGCCTCGGTCAGGGGGCGAAATTCAAGCATGCTGGCACACCTGCCGCCAGAGGGCCCGCTTGGCATCCCCCCGGCGGGGATCCAGGCAGTGGAGCTGTCGCCCGGGCAGGGGCGGACAGGACTCGCCCAGGCAGAGCACCCAGTCGTCGGCGGCGATCTCCGCCGGCTCGGCCAGCGGCAGCCAGGCCTCCCGGGCCAGTCCCAGCGCCAGGCAGAAATCCCCCAGCCAGGCGGGGGGCGAACCCAGCACCCAGAGCCGCGGCGCGGCATGTGCGAAGGCCGGAGCCGCAGCCTCGTCGTGACGCTGCCGGCCGCGCAACAGCGCGGGCCGGCGCAATTGCCAGTCGATGAGGCCCAGGTGATGTAGCAGTGGCTGACGAAGGGGATCCATGGCGACCTTGCTGGAAAGAGGCGGTTGGAAAACCGAAGCGACCTGGGTCACCCCGAACAAACCCGCAATAAATAGCAAAGACGCCGGCGGATTGCCAGCCATCCCTGGCCGGCCCGGCCCCCCGCTTTCGGCAGCGGCACGAATCGGGGCAATAAAACCCTTGCAATCGTGATGGCAATCACAAGAATAGAAAGCCTGCCCCCCTGAATCGGGTTCCAGATCACGGATGGCAAGCAATACCAAGGACATCCGGTTACCGGCTCCTCGACGGCTTTCCGGGTACGCTAAGGCTTCCGAAACGCGGGATCGGATGACATGACTGGCAATAAAGTACTCCAAGATCGGATCGGCCAACTCATCGATGCCCTGGCCCAAGGCCTCTACGAGCGCAAGGACGTCATGCGCCTGTGCCTGCTGGCCGCACTCGCCGGCGAGAGCGTCTTCATGCTCGGCCCGCCCGGCATCGCCAAGAGCCTCATCGCCCGACGCCTCATCTGCGCCTTTCGCGATAGCCGGGCCTTCGAATACCTGATGACCCGCTTCTCCACCCCCGACGAAGTCTTCGGCCCCCTCTCCATCCAGGCCCTCAAGGATGAAGGCAAATACCTGCGCCTGACCGACGGCTACCTGCCCAGCGCCGAGGTGGTGTTCCTGGACGAGATCTGGAAGGCGGGCCCCGCCATCCTCAACACCCTGCTGACGGTGATCAACGAACACCGCTTTCGCAACGGCGCCCTGGAAGTCCCGGTGCCCATGCGCCTGCTCATCACCGCCTCCAATGAACTGCCCCAGAGCGACAGCGGTCTGGAGGCCCTTTACGATCGCATGCTGCTGCGCCTGTGGCTGGATCGCATCCAGGACAAACAGAATTTTCGCGCCATGCTCACCCACCGACAGGATCCGCACCAGGATACCGTTCCCCCTGCCCTCAAGGTCGATGACCGGGAGTTCGCCCAGTGGCAACAGGAGCTGATCCAGGTCGGCCTGCCGGAGGCGATATTCGAGCAGCTGTTCCAGTTCCGCCAGCGGCTGGAGCAGCTCGGCAGCCAGGACGAGCGGGCCGACTCCCTCTATGTTTCCGACCGGCGCTGGAAGAAGGCGCTGCGCCTGCTGCAGGCCAGTGCCTTCTTCAATGGCCGCCCACAGATAGGCGCGCTGGACCTGCTGCTGCT
>JBFHKO010000023.1:0-19876 GCA_041595355.1 Aeromonadaceae bacterium | reverse complement strand
GTGCCGTTGTCGGTGCTGGCCTCAAGTATGGCCCCGACTATCGGTGCACTGTCGCTGTCCTGCAATTGCGCGACAACGAGGTTGACGCGTGCGGCGGACAACTGGTTGGTAATGGTGCAGGTGGCTGGGTTGGCAATGTTGCTACAGCTTTTCAGTGTCAGGTCGAGGCGTGCCGTGTCGATAAGGCTGCTGTTTCTACCCGGGACAAAGCTGAAATTCTTGGTCGTGCTGATATTGTAGCCGTCAGTTGTTTTATAGCTGAGGGTAATGGTTCCGGCACCGTCACTGGTGGAGGTAGCGGCATTCAACTCGAAGTAGGCCACGCCGTCGGCATCGGTCATCCTGGGGCTGGTCTTGATGCTGCCGTTATCGGTGCTTGCCGTAACGAGCGCGTTGGCGATAGGGCTACCCTTGCCGTCGAGCAGCAGTGCCTCAATTCGGTTGGCGCGCTCGGCCGGTAGCTGGTTGCTGACGCTGCAGGTCGTCAGGTCGGCAATGTTACTGCAGCTTTTCAGGGTCAAAGCAAGGTTGGCGCTCTCTGACTGGAGGACACTGGTCCCGGGAACAAAGCTGAAGTTCTTGCTGGTAGTGACACTGCTTCCATCTGCCGTATAGCTGAGGGTGACGGTGCCGGCCCCCTCGGCAGTGGTGGAAGAGGCGCTCAATTGAAAGTAGGCGATCCCGGCGGCGTTGGTCAGCATGCGACTGGTCTTGATGCTGCCGTTGTCCGTGGCGGCTACTATGATGGCGCCGTCTATTGGCTGCTGGCTGCTGTCCAGCAACAGGGCCTCAATCCGATTGGCGCGCTCGGACGACAGCTGGTTGGTGTCGGTGCAGGTGGTCAGATCGGCAATGTTGGAACAGCTTTTCAGGGTCAGGCTGAGGCTGGCCGTGGTGATGGAGTCGCTGCCGGTTGTACTGGTACTGCTGGTACTGCTGGTACTGCTGGTGCTGCTGGTGCTGCTGGTGCTGCTGGTGCTGTCGCTGTCCGTGTCGGTGCTGTCGCCAGACAGATCCTTGCCGCCGCAGGCGGTCATCAGCATGGCCAGGAGTATGCCGGCCAATACATGTTTGCCATTATTCATCGTGTTCCCATCCCTGGTTGAATCCGAGCGTATCCCGATTGGCCATTATTTATTGTTGTGACGGCAAAAGACAATGAAGCGCATCAGGCTTTGTAAATAAAAAACGGCGGTTGTCCGCCGTTTTCGCAAAATCCGGTTTTGATTAGAAGATATCGTCGGTGCTGGTACCGTCACCCGGGGATCCGTCCCCGAACAGCACGCCGCCCCCCACGGGGGCCAGGCTGGTCGGCTCGGCCCCTTTCTGGAAAAATTCCATGCGGCTGCTGCCATTGTCCTGCTGGCTCAGCAAGCCGGTCTGGTTGTCGACGCGCACTGCTATCACTTCTTCCGGCGGGCTGAAGGGGCGATCCGGCAGGCCGGCGAGCGCCGTTTTCATGAACTCGATCCAGATGGGCTGCGCCGCGCTGGCGCCGAATTCGTTGCCCTCTATGGAGCGGCCCAGCTTGCGTCTGTGGTCATCGAAACCGACCCAGGCGGTGGCGACCAGCTTGGGGGTAAAGCCGGAGAACCAGGCATCCTTGGCCTCGTTGGTGGTGCCGGTCTTGCCCGCCAGATCCTGACGCCTCAGCTCGCGGGCCGCGCGCCAGCCGGTCCCCTGCCAGGGACCGAGCCCCCGATCACTGCCGCCGTAGATGGCCGAGTGCAGGGCCTCGCCGAGCAGGAAGGCATTGGCTTCGCTGATGACCCGAGGGGCGGTTTGGGCAGGCAGCGCCGGATCGATGGCACAGCGGCCGTTCCAGACCGCCAGTTCATCCAGATAGGCCTCCGGTCCATCCAGCCCGGCACCGGCCAATTGGCCGCAGCGGTTGCAGGCGGCCAGAGGGTTGGCCTCGTACAGGGTCTCTCCGGCCGGGTCCTCGATGCGGGTGATAAAATAGGGGCTCACCTTGAAGCCGCCATTGGCAAAGCTGGCGAAGCCGGTGACCAGTTCCATGGGGGTGAACTCCACCGAGCCCAGAGCGATGGATTCGTTGCGATGCAGGTTATCGGAGGGAAAGCCGAACAGGCGCAACTGGTCGATGAACTTGTCGATGCCAACGGCGCGCAGCAGGCGCACCGAGACCACGTTCTTGGAGCGGGCCAGGGCTTCGCGCAGGGAGATGGGGCCGTCATATTGTGGTGGCGAATTTTGCGGCCGCCATGCGGAGCCGCCCCCCAGATCCCACTGGTTGATGGGGGTATCGTTGATGATAGAGGCCAGGCTGAAGCCGTTGTCCAGTGCCGCCGAGTAGAGGAAGGGCTTGATGTTGGAGCCCACCTGCCGGCGAGCCTGTTCGGCGCGGTTGAATTTGCTGAGCTGGAAGTTGAAGCCGCCGACCAGCGCCTCTATGGCGCCATCCTGGGGGTTGAGGGCGACAAAGGCGGCGTTGACGTCCGGCAATTGCGCCAGCCGCAGCCGGCTGTCGTCCACCGGCCAGACCCAGATCTGCTCTCCCGGGGTCAGGATATCGGCGGCCCGGCGCGGGGCGGCGCCCTGGCGGCTGTCGTTGATGAAGGGGCGCGCCCATTTCATGCCATCCCAGTCGATGGTGCCTTCCAGGCCGCCCTTGAGCAGGACATCGGCCTGGCGCTCGCGCACCCGGATGACCACGGCCGGTTCGAAGGGATCATAGCTTGGCTGTTCCACCAGATAGTCGAAAATGGCATCGTTGGCCCAGCGCGGCTCGCGGGCCTGCCACAACTTTTTGTCTGCGCCACGGTAGCCATGGCGCAGATCGTAGTCGATGAGCCCCTTGAACAGCGCCTCTTGGGCGGCCTGCTGCCGCTTGGCGCTGACGGTGGTGTAGACATTGAAACCTTTCGTGTAGGAGTCTTCGCCATATTTGTCCAGCATGAAACGGCGGACCATTTCTGCAAGATAGGGGGCACTCAGGTTGACACCGGTGCCGTGGTAGCGACTGACCACGGGCTCGCGCACGGCCGCGTCGTGCTCCTGCTGGCTGATCTTGCCCAGCTCCAGCATGCGGGCCAGCACCAGATTGCGGCGCGCCAACGCCCGCTGAGGTGAGCGGATGGGGTTGAGCAGGGAGGGCGCCTTGGGCAGGCCGGCCAGCACGGCCATCTGGCCCAGAGTCAGCTCCTGTACCGACTTGCCATAGTAGACTTGAGCCGCGGCGCCGACGCCGAAGGCGCGGTAGCCCAGAGGGATCTTGTTGAGATACAGCTCCAGGATCTCATCCTTGCTGAGTTCCTGCTCGATGCGCCAGGCCAGGAAGACCTCCTTGATCTTGCGCAGCATGGTTTTTTCCCGACTGAGGAAGAAGTTGCGCGCCACCTGCTGGGTGATGGTGCTGGCCCCCTGGCGCATCTGGCCGGTACTGGCCCACACCAGGGCGGCGCGGGTGATGCCGATGAGATCGATGCCCGGGTGCTCGTAGAAGCGCGCATCCTCGATGGCGAGGAAGGCGTCCAGCAAGGGACGTGGCAAGGCTTCAATCTGCAGTGGGATGCGACGCATCTCGCCGAATTCGGACATCAGATGACCATCCGCGCTGTAGACACGCATGGGGGTTTCCAGTGAGATATCCTTGAGGGTACGCACATCCGGAAGTTCCTTTTCCAGATAGAGGTAAAAGGCTGCGATTGCGGCCATGCCCAGGCCAGCGAGCAGCAGCATCAACCAAAACAGGCGTTTGAGCCAAATCATCATGTGAGGATTTCCACGAGAACCAGAGACAATGCGGCTCAAAGTATATAGTGTTAACTACTTCAAATTCGAGAAGTTTGCTTGCCACCAGGCTTGGAGTTTGTTACTCCAGCTGTATAGGATTCACAGACAAGGGATTCTTCCCCTTCAGGGCGAGGCACGGATGCCATCATGTTTGGTATAAAGCAGCAGGGAAAGCTGGTGCCGATGATCGGGATTGATTTCGGCAGCCAGACCATCAAGGCGGTGGTGGTGGGTGGACAGCCGGGCCAGTTCCGGGTAGAGGGCTGTGCCGAGGTGGCCACCCCCAAAGGCAGTATTCAGGATTACCAGCTGCAGGATATCGACAAGATCTCCCAAGCGCTTCGGCAATTGGTCAAATTGCTGCCGGTGCGCCACAAGTGCGTTGCCACCGCGGTCACCGGCTCCAATGTCATCACCAAGATCACCCAGGTTGACAGCACCCTGACGCCGGATGAGCTGGAAAACCAGATTTACATGGAGGCCGAGCAGCTGATCCCCTTTCCCCTCGACGAGATCAGTCTCGATTTCGAGATACTGGGGCCCAATCTGAACGAGCCCACCCGCAACGACATGCTCATCAGCGCCGCGCGTACCGACAGCATCACCGGGCGGGTCAGCGCCCTGGAGGATGCGGAGCTGACGGCCAAGGTGATGGATGTCGGCCTGCATGCCCTGGGGCGAGCCGTGGTGGCCACCCTGCCGGAGCTCGAGGCCGAGGAGGGCGCGCCCAAGGTGTGCGCCCTGGTCGATATCGGCGCCGTCTCCCTGACCTTCGGGGTGCTGCTGGGCGGTGAAATCATCTACTCCCGACTGCAGAGTTTTGGTGGCGAGAATCTCAGCCAGAGCCTGGCGGCCTATTACAACTTCTCTTTGGAGGAGGCCGAGCGAGGCAAGGTGCAGGGGGGCTTGCCCGACGAGGCCAGCTTCGATGTGCTGGCACCGCATATCACCCAGCTTATTCAGCATGTGCGCCGCAATATCCAGCTGTTTTGCAGCACATCCAGCCATCGCGAGGTGGATATGCTGGTGCTCTCCGGGGGCGGCAGTCTGTTGCCGGGGCTGGTGCAGCAACTGGCACTGGAGTTGCAGCTGGATGTGCGACATCCGGATCCCTTTGCCTTTGCGGGCAAGGCGCGTCTGGATCGGGTTGACCATGGCGCCAAGTACATGACGGCGCTGGGACTGGCCCTGAGGAGCTTCACGCCATGTCCAATATAAACCTGTTGCCCTGGCGTGCCGAACTCAAGGAGCTGCAGAGGAAGCAGTTCTTCACCCTGTTGGGAGCCTGCGCCCTCATCAGCGTGCTGCTGTGCATCGGGGTCAATCTGCTGTTTGGACAGGCCGTCAGTCAGCAGCAGGCGCGCAATCAATTTCTGAGCAACGAGATGGCCCTGCTGGATCAGCAGATTGGCGAGGTCAACAAGATCCGCTCACGGCGCAATGAACTCATCGAGCGCATCCGTCTGATCGACCGGTTGCAGCAGAGCCGCAATCTGACGGTGCACCTGTTCAACGATCTGCCGGTGGTGGTCACCAACGGTGTCTACCTCGACTCCCTCGAGTTTTCCGGTGACAAGGTCAGCATGGTGGGCAAGACCGAGGCCCACAGCCGGGTGGCCAGCATGATGCGGCTCATCGATCGCTCCGGCTGGCTCGGTCAGACCAGTATCAGCTCCATCTTCGCCTCCCAGAGCGAGCCGCTGGCCATCAGCGAATTTGCGGTGCAATTCAGGGTGCTGGGTGATGAACAGACCGCGAGTCAGGAGCAAGGAGCGGCGCCATGAATCTGCAGGACTTGAATGATCTGGAACTGGATAATATTGCCAGTTGGCCCCGTCCCGCCAAGCTGGTCTTTGTCCTCTTCATGTGTCTGTGTATCGCCTTCGGCGGTTATTACTTCCTGCTGGCCGATACCCTCAAGCAGCTGGATACGGAGCAGAAGCGCGAGAGCGAATTGAAGAGCCAGTTCGAGGTCAAGGCCCAGCTGGCCGGCAACCTGCTGGCCTATCAAGAGCAGATGAGCGAGCTGGAGCTGCGCCTGGCGGCCCAGTTGCGCCAATTGCCCAACAAGAATGAGGTGGCCGGGCTGCTGGATGACATCAGCTTCATCGCCGCGGACAACGGACTCAAACTCAAGCGTATCAACTGGGAGCCCGAGGTGCAGGGCGAATTCTCTACCGAATTGCCCATGCGCATCGAGGTGCAGGGCAACTACGAGGAGCTGGGACAGTTTGCCGCCGCCGTGGCTGCCTTGCCGCGCATCGTCATCCTGGACAGCTTCACCATCAAGCGGGGAGCGGATGGCGCCATCATGATGACCATGCTGGCCAAGACGTACCGTTATAACGAGACGCGCACGGCGGACACGCCAGCAACGGGGAGCGGCCGATGAGATACCTGCTCTGTTTGCTGCTGCTGGTGTCGCTGGCAGGTTGTAGCGATGGCGATGATCTGCATGAATATGTGGCACGGGTGCGGGCCAAGCCCCTGGCTCCCATCGAGCCTTTGCCCCAGATCCATCCCTTTGAGGCGATGCCCTTCAGCCCGGCCAAGAGCCGGAGTCCCTTTTCCGTGCCACGCCCGGAGGGCATGTTTCCTCAGACCCTCGGCAAGCGCCGTGACTGTGTGCAGCCTGATCCGAGTCGCAAGAAAGACGAGCTGGAGCAATTCTCCTTGGATAACATGACAATGCGCGGCACCATGGAAGGTGGCGGTCGCCGCTGGGCCCTGATCCACACTCCGACCGGGGTGGTGCACCGGGTAGGCGTTGGGCGCTACATGGGGCTGAATCAGGGGCGCGTGCTGCGGGTCGATGCGAATGGCGTGGAACTGCAGGAATGGATTGCCGATGGCAAGGGCTGTTGGGTCACCCGAGCTGCCAGGCTGGGCATGCCGGCCACACAATAAGATGCATAAACAGGGATGTGTTATGGCACAACGAGACGCTTACATCATGCGACTGGTCGCTCTGCTGCTGCTGGCTGTCGGCTGGCTGCCAGCACAGGCGGCAACGCGACTGGAACAGATGCGCATCAATCCGCTGGTGGCCGATCAGCTGGTGCTGGAATTCAATTTTGACCAGCCGGTGACCCGCTTCAGCGATCGCCTCACCTACGAGCCCAACCAGTTGCTGCTGCAGATCCCGGATGCCGCCTCGGCTCTGGCCTTGACCACCCTGCCGGTGGAGCGCCGCGGCGTGCAGCAGGTGCGGGTGATGCCCCAGGGGAGCGGCCTCGAGATTGCCGTCGAGTTGCAGCAGCTGATGCCCTATCAGATCCAGCAGGAGGGACGCCGGCTGCTGGTCACCCTGGGGCAGGTGAGTGCGCCTGTCGCAGCCCAGCCGACGAGCCCCGCAATGGCAACCGCCCGGCCAGCAACGCCGGCGGCGGCGCAACCGTTGCCCAGGCCCGTCAGGGCGCCGGTGGCCGAACCGGTTGCCGGCACCATCAATCGCATCAAGAGCCTGGACTTCCGACGGGGCAAGGATGGTCAGGGACAACTGCTGGTGGGCCTGGACAGCTCCACGGCCGCCATGGATGTGACCCAGCGCGGTGAGCACCTGATCGCCAAGTTTCATGCCACCGGGGTGGCGGAAGAGCTGGTGGCCCTGATGGACGTGGCCGATTTCGCGACCCCGGTGACCCGGGTGGACGTGTCACGCAGCGGCAATGCGGTGGTGCTGGATCTGTCTGTCAATGGCAAGGTCGATTATCGCTACGATCAGGCCGATAACCTCTTCATTCTCGAGGTCAGTCCGCGGCTGGTGACCACCAACGAGAAGTCCTACCGTGGCAAGCCCATCTCCCTGAATTTCCAGGATGTGCCGGTACGCACCGTGTTGCAGTTGATTGCCGATTTCAACCATTTCAACCTGGTGACCACCGACTCGGTGGGCGGCAACATCACCCTGCGCCTGGATGGCGTACCCTGGGAGCAGGCACTGGATACCCTGCTCAAGGTCAAGGGGCTGGACAAGCGGCTGGAAAACAACATTCTGCTGGTGGCACCGGCCGAAGAGATTGCCGCGCGCGAGAAGCAGAGCCTGGAGAGCAAGCAGCAGGTAGCCGAGCTGGCGCCGCTGCACAACGAATATATCCAGATCAACTATGCCAAGGCGCAGGATCTGGCCACCCTGCTCTCCAGCGACAGCACCCGCCTGCTGTCGGCGCGTGGCGCGGTCAGCGTGGATGAGCGCACCAACACCCTGCTGGTCAAGGATACCGACGAGGTGCTGGGGCACGTGAAACGCATGATTACGCTGCTGGATGTGGCGGTGAAACAGGTGGTCATCGAGGCGCGCATGGTCACCATAGACGATGGCGTGGGGCAGGATCTGGGGGTGCGCTGGGGGATGACCAGTATCGGCAACAGCAGCACCTCCGGCTCCCTGGAGGGAATCGACAGCGGTACCGGTGGAGAGGTTCCGGGGGTGGGCGATCGCCTGAACGTCAACCTTCCGGTGACCAGTGCGGCCGGCAGCATTGCCTTCCAGGTGGCCAAGCTGACCGACGGCACTCTGCTGGATCTGGAGCTGAGCGCTCTCGAGACGGAAAACAAGGCCGAGATCATCGCCAGTCCCCGGGTGACCACCGCCAACCAGAAAGAGGCGCTCATCGAGCAGGGGACCGAGATCCCCTATGTCGAGGCCTCCTCCAGCGGTGCCACCTCGGTCACCTTCAAGAAGGCGGTGCTGAGTCTCAAAGTGACCCCCCAGATCACCCCCGACAACCGGGTGATCCTGGATCTGACGGTGACCCAGGATACCGTGGGCGAGGAGGTGGTGACCTCCACCGGCAATGCGATGGCCATCAATGCCCAATCCATCACCACCCAGGTGCTGGTGGACAACGGCGAGACGCTGGTCCTCGGCGGCATCTACCAGCAGACCATCAAGAGGGATGTCTCCAAGGTACCGCTGCTGGGAGATATTCCGGTGCTGGGGGCCCTGTTCCGCAATACCTCGCAGGTCAATTCCAAGCGCGAGCTGCTCATCTTCGTGACGCCCAAGATAGTCACCGAGCAAATATAAGCCGCTAATTATCGAGGTTGTTTTGCGCAGACGCCCCCGTCCGGGGGCGTCATTTCGCCGGTTGCCATCCGCGGGTCCGTACTGCATAATTCCCCGTCCAGTTTCAGACTTAGGGTATTATTCCTTGCCTTTCGGGCGCCATTTGGCTGTCTGTGAGGCACATCAGTAGCGAGCATTTGACGAATAGACATGGCTGAGAAACGCAATATTTTCCTTGTCGGTCCCATGGGGGCAGGCAAGAGTACCATTGGAAGACATCTGGCTGATCAACTGCATATGGAGTTCTACGACTCCGATCAGGAGATCGAGCGTCGTACCGGCGCCGATATTGCCTGGGTGTTCGATGTCGAAGGGGAAGAGGGTTTTCGCAAGCGCGAAGAGCAGGTCATCGGTGAGCTGACCGAGCTGCAGGGCATAGTGCTGGCCACCGGCGGCGGGGCCATCAAGAGCGCCCAGACCCGCAACCGCCTCTCCGCACGCGGTATCGTCGTCTACCTGGAGACGCCCATCGAGAAGCAATTGGCCCGCACCCAGCGCGACAAACGGCGTCCGCTGCTGCAGACCGAAGAGGAGCCTCGTGGTGTGCTGGAGCGGTTGGCCGATGAGCGCGAGCCGCTCTATCAGGAAGTGGCCGATTACGTGGTGCGCACCGACGAGCAAAGCGCCAAGCTGGTCGCCAATCAAATTGCCCAATTGCTTGGGCTGTAAGCCAGGAGGCAGCATGGAGAGGCTAACGGTCGAGCTGGGTGCACGCAGCTATCCCATCAGCATAGGTGCCGGTCTGCTGGACGATGCGGCGCTGTTTGCTCCGGCCATCAAGGGCCGGCGGGTCATGGTGGTCACCAACGACACTGTGGCGCCACTCTATCTGGATCGCCTGTGCCGCACCCTGGCGGCATACCAGCTGGATACCTTCATCCTGCCGGATGGCGAGAGCCACAAGACCCTGGACAGCTTCAACCAGCTGATGGGGGCCCTGCTGGAAGGCAACCATGGCCGAGATACCACTCTGGTGGCGCTCGGCGGGGGCGTGATCGGCGACCTAGTCGGATTCGTGGCCGCCTGCTACCAGCGCGGCATTCCCTTCATCCAGGTGCCCACCACATTGCTCTCCCAGGTCGACTCCTCGGTTGGTGGCAAGACGGCAGTCAACCATCCCCTGGGCAAGAACATGATAGGTGCCTTCTATCAGCCCAACGCCGTGGTCATCGACACCGGCTGCCTGCAGACCCTGCCGGCTCGCGAGCTGGCGGCGGGACTGGGGGAGGTGATCAAGTATGGCATCATCTGGGACGCGGCCTTTTTTGCCTGGCTGGAGCAGCATATCGCCGACATCCAGGCGCTGGATGCCGCGGCCCTGAGCCATGCCATCATGCGCTGTTGTGCCATCAAGGCCGAGGTGGTCACCCAGGATGAGACCGAGCAGGGTGTACGCGCGCTGCTCAACCTGGGGCACACCTTCGGGCATGCCATCGAAGCCGAACAGGGGTATGGCAACTGGCTGCACGGCGAGGCCGTCGGTGCCGGCACCATGCTGGCGGCCCGCACGGCCCTGGCGCTGGGGTTGCTGGACGCGGCAGCCCTGGCGCGCATCCAGGCGCTGTTGCATGCGGCCCACTTGCCGCTCCAGGCGCCGCCAGAGATGGATTTTGCTGCCTTTATGCGACACATGATGCGCGACAAGAAGGTGTTGTCTGGTAAATTGAGACTGGTGTTGCCGGTGGGGATTGGCAGGGCGGAACTCTTCGCCGATGTCAGCGAGACCGTGCTGCAGGAGATCATAGAGGCAGACCGCCGGCGCTGAGGTCCCTTTCCGGCCTGCTGTCGCTGTCATGTTCTCCTTGTGATGCCGGTGCGTCTGATGTGCTCCTGACCCGCAGGGCGCGGGGCTGTTTGGCCCGGCGCCCTGTCTTGTTTTGGCAAGCCGTACAACAGATGACAAGCATCGTCGGGCGCCATGCCCAGCCGCTGGAGGCAAGCATGAACAGAAGAAACCGAGTCAAGGAGAGCAGCATTCCCGCCAACAGGGTGATAGCCGGTGTGGCCGTCGCCGCCGGCGTGTTGCTGGTGCTGAGTTTTGTCGTGCCTGCGCTCTGGCCGGATGCGACGTCACCGCTCCCCGAGCGCGCGCCCCAGACGGCGTCGCTCCCGGCGCCGCCAGTGCCTGACGGCACTCCGCCGGTGTCGCCCCAAGAGGAGCGGGTGGCGCTGCCGGATCCGGTGCAGGGGGAGCTGACTCTCGATGGCAACGCCGAGGACGGTCGGCGGCTGGTGATCCCCGAGCCGGTGATCCAGCAGATGCTTGCCAAGCAGTCGGGAGAGCCGGCCCCGGCCGCGACGATGCCTGCCGCCAGGGTCTCCGGCGCCGTTGCCTCGCTGGCTGAGCTCAAGCCGGTCATCGAGGAGTTGAAAGGGGGACCCGCTCCGGCTGCGGCAGCCGGCGAGCCGCTCCAGGATGGGCTCGCCCTGCTGCGCAGCAAGCCGGCCGATCACTATACGGTGCAGCTGTCCGCCGGCGGCGATCAGCAGGCGCTGCAGCGGTTTGCGCGCCAGCACGGCCTCGGCGGTGAGCTGTGGATCTACCGGAGCGAGCATGCCGGCAAGCCCTGGTTCGTGCTGATCCAGGGCGAGCATGCAAATCTGGCGGCGGCACGCACCGCCATTCGCAGTCTGCCGGCCAGCCTGGCTTCATCCAAGCCCTGGCCCAAGCGCTTTGCCCAGGTGCAGCAGGAAATGCGGTAATAAGCGGATGACGCTCAGTGGCAGGGGGGCTACAATGCGCCCCCTTTTTTCTGGAACCAGCAGGAAGACTCCGTCAGTGCACTCATGAAGAAGACGCGTGCTTTTTTGAAATGGGCCGGCGGCAAGTTCACGCTGGTTGAGGCCATCACCCGGCGGCTGCCACAGGGGCGCGTGCTGGTTGAGCCCTTTGTCGGCGCCGGCTCGGTATTTCTCAATACCGACTACGAGGCCTACCTGCTGGCCGACATCAATCCGGATCTGATCCGCTTCTACAATCTGCTGAAATACAAGCCGGATCAGCTGATCCTGGACGCGCGGCATCTGTTTGCCGACGAGTACAACCAGTCACACTCCTATTACGAACTGCGGACGCGCTTCAACGCCAGCCAGGACGAATACCAGCGTGCGCTGCTGTTTTTGTACCTCAATCGGCATGGTTACAACGGCCTCTGCCGCTATAACCGCAAGGGGGGCTTCAACGTCCCCTTCGGTCGCTACAAGCGCCCCTATTTTCCCGAGGCCGAGCTGTGGGCCTTTGCCGAGAAGGCGCAGCGGGCCACTTTTGTCTGCGAGTGCTATTCGCGCACCTTCGCGCGCTTGCAGTCGGACCATGTGGTCTATTGCGATCCGCCCTATGTGCCCCTTTCCAGCACCGCCAGCTTTACCAGCTATGCGGCGAGCGGCTTCACCCTCGATGATCAGGCGCTGCTGGCGCGCCTGGCGCGCCAGACGGTGAGCCAGCGCGGTGTACCGGTGCTGATCAGCAATCATGCCACGCAGCTGACCTATGAGCTCTACCGCGGCGCCCAGCTGGACGAGATCCAGGTCAAGCGCAGCATCAGCCGCAGCGGCGGCACCCGCAACCGGGTGGGCGAGCTGCTGGCACTTTATCTGCCGGGGATGGAGCTCGAATCGCCCTGATGTGCCTGTTGCGCCTAGAGTCGGGCGCGCCGTTGCGGTAAGATTTTCCCGTTTTTTGCCTGCCCATTCAGGATGGAACTGATGAAAGAGTATTTGATTGCCCCCTCGATCCTCTCTGCCGACTTCGCGCGGCTGGGTGAGGATGTAGCCAAGGTGCTGACGGCCGGTGCCGATGTGGTGCACTTCGATGTGATGGACAATCACTATGTGCCCAACCTGACCATAGGCCCCCAGGTCTGCCAGGCGTTGCGCGATTATGGCATCCAGGCCCCCATCGACGTGCACCTGATGGTCAAGCCGGTGGATCGGCTTATCCCCGACTTTGCCAAGGCTGGTGCCTCTATCATCACCTTCCATCCCGAGACCTCAGAGCACATCGACCGCAGCCTGCAGTTGATCCGCGATCTGGGCTGTCAGGCCGGGCTGGTATTCAATCCCGCCACGCCGCTGCACTACCTTGACCACCTGATGGACAAGCTGGATGTCATCCTGCTGATGTCGGTCAATCCGGGCTTTGGTGGCCAGAGCTTCAGTCCCGGCACCCTCGCCAAGCTGCGCGAGGTGCGCCGGCGCATCGACGAGAGCGGGCGTGACATTCGCCTGGAGATCGACGGCGGCGTCAAGGTGGAGAATATCCGCGAAATTGCCGCGGCGGGGGCCGACATGTTCGTGGCCGGTTCGGCCATCTTCAGCCAGCCCGATTACCGGGCAGTCATCGAACGCATGCGCGCCGAGCTGAGCCAGGTCCATGGCTAAACCGGATCTCTCCCGCGTCCGGCTGCTGCTCTTCGATCTGGATGGCACCCTGCTGGACAGCGTGCCCCAGTTGCACCTGGCGGTGGATGCGGCGCTGCGCGATGTCGGCCTGCCCGGCGTCAGCCAGGCAGAGGTGCAGACCTGGATCGGCAATGGCGCCGATGTGCTCATTCAGCGCGCCATGTTGCGCCGGCATGAAGTGAGTCCGCCGCCGGATGAGGCCCTGTTTCGCCAGGTCCGCGCCCGCTTCGAACACCACTATCAGGCCGGCCTGACCAGCGGTTTCGCCCTCTATCCGGGGGTGCACAGCACCCTGTGCAGGCTGAAACAGGCAGGCTACCTGTTGGCGGTGGTGACCAACAAGCCCAGCCAGTTCGTGCCCGCTCTGCTGGCCGAGGCGGGACTGGATAGCCTGTTCAGCCTGCTGGTGGGCGGTGGCTGCCTGCCGGTCAAGAAGCCGGATCCGGCGCCGTTGCTGCATGTCTGCCAGCAGCTCGGGATCCCGCCGTCGGCCAGCCTGATGGTGGGGGATTCGAGCAACGACGTTCAGGCCGCGCGGGCGGCCGGCATCCCGGTAGTGGGACTGACCTACGGCTATAATCATGGCGAGCCCATAGCGGCCTCGGAGCCGGATTGGATCATGGACGATTTTAGGGATCTCGCTCTGCTGCTGGCGAGTCACGCACAAGGAATCTGTAACGACAATGTCTAAACCCATCGTATTGAGTGGCGCGCAGCCCTCCGGACAACTGACCATCGGCAACTACATGGGCGCCCTGCGTCAGTGGGTGCGCATGCAGGACGATTACGACTGCCTGTACTGCATCGTGGATCTGCACGCCATCACGGTGCGCCAGGATCCCATCGCGCTGCGCAAGGCCTGTCTGGATGCCGCAGCCCTGTACCTGGCGGTGGGCATCGATCCTGACAAGAGCACCGTGTTCCTGCAATCCCATGTGCCCCAGCATGCGGAGCTGGGCTGGATCCTCAACTGCTACACCCAGATGGGTGAGCTGTCGCGCATGACCCAGTTCAAGGACAAGTCCCAGCGCTTCGAGAACAATGTCAATGTGGGGCTGTTCGGCTATCCGGTGCTGATGGCGGCCGACATCCTGCTCTACCAGGCCAATCAGGTGCCGGTGGGCCACGATCAGAAGCAGCATCTGGAGCTGACCCGCGACATCGCCTACCGCTTTAACACCCTGTATGGCGAGCTGTTCAGCATGCCGGAGCCCTTCATCCCCGAGCAGGGTGCCCGGGTGATGAGCTTGCAGGAGCCGACCAAGAAGATGTCCAAGTCCGATGACAACCCGAACAGCCTCATCGGCCTGCTGGAGGATCCCAAGTCCATCATCAAGAAGCTCAAGCGGGCGGTGACCGATTCGGAGGAGCCGCCACAGGTGCGCTTCGATCTGGAGCACAAGCCGGGCGTCTCCAACTTGCTGACCCTGATGCACGGCGCGACCGGCCAGGGGATACTGGAGCTGGAGCGTCATTTCGAGGGCAAGCTGTATGGCTATCTGAAGGGTGAGGTGGCCGAGGCGGTGGTCGGCATGCTGGCGCCCATACAGGCACGCTTCCATGAGCTGCGCACCGATGAGCCCTACCTGATGGCCATTTTGCAGGCCGGCGCCGAAAAAGCGCGCGCCAGGGCTGAAATAACCCTGAAACGGGTCTATGATGTAGTTGGCTTAGTTCCAAAAGCCTGAAACACCGGGATGGTGTGCTTATAAAAGCCGGGGTTGCCCGGCTTTTCATTTAGCCACTCCCGGGGGCCGAGGCCCTCCTCCTGATCATCTGTACTCCGCTGAGATTGAAACGACACCATGTCTGAAAACACGACCAACCTGGACGAACTCGAGCAGAAGGATCACTGGCTGCGCAAGTTCCGCCAGGCCAAAAGCCTGAAAACCCTGGGGTTGATGGTGCCTGGCGCTCTGGATCAGCACCATCGCAATCCCACCATACTGGCGGCCATCTACCTGGCCGAGTGCCAGCGCGAGCGCGAGCTGGAAAGCGGGCAACTGCTGGACCGTTAGTATTGCGTTGTCACCACGGCCGACCTGCCCGCCCGGGCCGGCAGCGGCGTTAGCTTGCTCTTAGCCTGGCGGCTCCCGGAAGCGGCCGTCCTGAAAATCGCGAATGGCGGCCTCTATCTGCGCGGCACTGTTCATGACGAAGGGACCCCATTGGGCTATGGGTTCGTTCAGTGGCGCTCCCGCCAGCACCAGCAGGCTGGCGCCGCCATCACTGGCCAGTTGCACTCCCTCGGCATCCGGCTTGTTGCTCAGCACCGCCAGACGCTGGCTCGGTACCGGCTCTCGTTGCTCGCCCAGCCACAGGTGGCCTGCGTAGACGTAGACACAGGCATTGTGGCCGCTCGGCAGGGGCACAAACAGGCTCTGACCGGCACCGAGGCGCACATCCAGATAGAGCGGCTGGGTTGCCCGTTGCGGCAGACAGCTCACCTGTTCGCCAAACTGGCCGGCGATCACCTTGACCTGGCCATCTCCCGGCAGGGGCACCCGTGGGATCCGCGCCGCCGGAATATCCTGATAACGCGGCGCCACCAGTTTGTCCCGGGCCGGCAGATTGAGCCACAGCTGGAAGCCGTGCATCAGTCCCTCCTGCTGCTCGGGCTGTTCGGAGTGCAGTATGCCGCGGCCCGTGGTCATCCACTGCACGCCACCGGGCCCCATCACGCCTTCGGCGCCAGTGCTGTCCCGGTGGCGCATGCGCCCCGCCAGCATGTAGGTGATGGTCTCGAAACCGCGGTGGGGATGCTCCGGAAAACCGGCAATATAGTCGTCGGGATCGTCGGAGCGAAATTCATCCAGCAGCAGAAAAGGATCCAGCCGCCGCTGCAGATCCTGGGTCAGTACCCGGGTCAGATGAACACCGGCACCGTCCGTGGTCGCCACGCCCGCCACCAGCCGCTCCAGCGCCCGGCTGCGCATCGATTGTTGCATGTCAGGGATCCTCGGTTGGCCAGGGCGTTGCCGCTGGCGTGGCTCAGGGGCGCTGGCGACTATCCAGGCTGGGCTCGTTGGCACCATGTTGCACCAGCAGCAACAGACCGCCGGCGATGGCCAGGTTCTTCATGAACATCACCATCTGGCTGGCGTCGACCAGAACATTGTGAAAGAGGAAGGCCGTCAGCAGGCAGAAGCCGGCCAGCAGCAGGGCCACTATCTTGGTCTGGTAGCCCAGCAGCAGGGCGATGCCGCCGCCCAGCTCCAGCACTATGACCAGCGGCAGCAGGAAGCCGGGCACGCCCATGGACTCCATGTAGCCCTGGGTACCGGCGTAACCGCCAATCTTGTTGTAACCGGCGACGATGAATATCTGCGCCAGCAGCAGGCGGCTGGCCATGTCGAGCAGCTTGTTCATGGGGACTCCTTGGTCACTGGGAATGCGCCGATACGCCTGTGCGATCCGGCTGCAACAGTGTCAGTATGGACGTGGCTCCCGGATTTTAATAACGCATTGGTTGCGCATATTCATTCGATTTTGGGATGCGCGCTGCTGGCGCGCGCGTCCAGCGGAGGAGCTCAGCTCCCCCCTGGCTCCACCTGGGTTCTCGCGAGCGCGCTTTTCGGGCATTGCTGTGAGCTGGCGGGATGCGGCCCGCCCACGAAATTGATATTCTGTTTGCAGCTTTTGTTTCCGAGTCGCGTCTGCAAAGGAGTGCGAGTTTCATGCCCAACCCGATGTTTTCCCGTCTGTTGGCGTTGTGTCTGTCCCTGTTGGTCGCCAGTCCGCTGGCGTTGGCGCGGGAGGCCGGCAGTGAAGCCCCTGCGGCCCGCAATGCGGCCAGTCAGTCCCGAGATCGCCAGCCTGAGCCCGTCATCCTGACGGTGACCGGCACCCGGCCCCTGAGCTTGACGGCGAGCCAGCTGCAGCAGTTGCCCCAACGAACTATCCGTACTGTGACCCCCTGGACCGAGGGCGTGCGCGAGTTTCGCGGTGTCTTGCTGCGGGATCTCCTCACGCTGGCGGACATCCACTCCGAGCGGATCACGGTCCGGGCGCTGAACGACTACTTTGCCAGCATCGAGACGGCGGACGCCTATCGATACGATGTGATTCTGGCGACCCACCAGGATGGCCAGCCCATGTCAAGGCGTCAAAAAGGGCCTGTCTGGGTTATCTACCCGCTCTCCCGGCATGCCGGGCTCAACCAGACCAGCTACCATCGCAAGATGGTCTGGCAGGTCAAGGCGCTTGAAGCCGGCTCGCCCTGATGCGACGCCTGCGCTATTGGTTGCTGGGCATACTCATGCTGGCCTTCCTGGCCGGCATGCTGGCGACGCTCTCCAATCAGCGTCATATCGCCAGCCTGGTGGCCGGCCAGGTCCAGAAATCGGCCTGGTCAATGGCCCAGCTGGAGCTTGAGTTCGAGCGCTTTTACTCCGCGCTGCGCCTCTATCGCGGCGGCAGCCTGGGGCCGGCAGAGTTGCAGCTGGCTTATGATGTGGCCTGGAATCGCATGGAAACCTTTTTGGTGGGCGACGATAACCGCCTCATTCGCGGCAAGTTCGGCGCCGGCGAGCTGGTAACGGAGATCTTCGCACAGCTTCGCCAGCACGAGGCGTTGATAAGCGGGCCGGCCCCTCGGGATAGTCCGGCACTGGCGGAACTGGAGCAGCGGCTGGCGGCCTATATCCCGCGCGTGGGTGTGCTGCGGGTAAAGAATTTTACCGGTGCCGAGGCCTCTCGCAGCTTCGATGCCATTCAGAACTCTCAGCAACATATGGTGTTGCTGCTGGCCGGATTGCTGCTGCTGGGATTGCTGATGATGTTTCTGCTGGTGCGCGAGACGCGGCAGCATCTTTTCCTCTCCCGCCACGACCCGCTGACCCGGCTGCCCAATCGCAACCATTTCATCGCCACCCTGCAGGCGGGCTGCCCGACCTGGCCGCCGGCGGAGCACACCGCGCTCTGTCTTATCGACCTGACTCATTTCAAGGAGATCAACGACAGCCTCGGGCATCAGTTTGGTGATGATCTATTGTGCCAGGTCGCAGACTTGTTACGGCAGCAGCTGGCCCCCGGGGAGGTGCTGGCCCGCATAGGGGGGGATGAATTTGCCCTGCTGCTGCACAGCGAGACGGATGCCGATGCACTCATCGCCCGGGCGCGGGCACAGCTGGCGCGGCTACAACAGCAGCTGGCGCAACGGGCGGATCACCGCGTGCATCCCAACATGGGCATCAGCCTCTATCCCGGGCATGCTCGCAAGCCGGAGGATCTGTTTCTGTTTGCCGATCTTTAACTGTCGGCCGCCAAGCAGGGAGGGGGACCGCACTTTCAGCTCTTCAATGTCGAGATGCTGGAGGAGTACCAGCGGCGCCAGCGGCTGGCTGCGGATCTGAACCTGCAGCTCAGGCGCGATGATGAGGAGCCGTCGCAGCTCTATCTCTGTTATCAGCCGATCCTGCCAAGCGGGGCAGCGGAGCAGCTGGGCTGCGAGGTGTTGCTGCGCTGGCAGCACCCTCAGCTTGGCTACATCTCACCGCTGGAGATCGTCGAGGTGGCGGAAAGTCACGGCCTGGGCAGTGCCCTGGGCGACTGGATCTTCGGCTGTCTCAACCGGGATCTGGCGTGCCTGCCGGCGACGCTGCTGGCACGTCTGGAAGTGGCGGTCAATCTCTCCGCCTCGCAGTTTCATGCCGATTTACCGGACCGGATTGAGCAGTATCTGCGCAATGGGCCTTTGCCGGCACCCCAGCTGGTGCTGGAGCTGACCGAGACCATTGCATTGAAGGATTTCCAGCTTAGCCAGCGCATAGTGCAGGCCCTGACCGACAAGCAGATACGGGTGGCGTTGGATGACTTTGGCACCGGCTGGTCGTCGCTCTCTTACCTGCGGGAGCTGCGGGTCGACAAGCTGAAGATAGACAAGAGCTTCATTCAGGGGATCGATCATGATCACCGTCAGCAGGTGTTCGTGCGCAGCATCACCGAGCTGGCCCATAACCTGGGCGTCAAAGTGGTGGCCGAGGGGGTGGAGACCCGGGACGAGCAGACAGCGGTGGGGCGGATGGGGGTCAACGAGGTGCAGGGTTACTATCACGCCAGGCCACTGCGCCTGGCGGCGTTTGCCGAGTTTGCCGGGCAGTACCTGCACACCGGGCCCGAGGCCCGGCAGCAGAAGTAACACCGGGCGACCCGGCCGCGGTTCGCTCAGCCCTGCAGGCGGGCGAAGGGCTCGCCGAGACGGGTGGGGCTGCCGGGTTGCAGGCCCTCCACGAACGCCACCGCCTGGGGACCGAACAGGCACACTACGGTGCTGCCCAATTTGAAGCGTCCCATCTCCTCACCCTTCTTCAGGCTGATGCCCTGATCATGATAATCCCAACGGGTGATCCGCTGGCCGGCCGGCGGCGTCACTGTGCCGGCCCAGACGGTCTCGATGCTGGCCACTATGGTGGCGCCCACCAGCACCAGAGCCATGGGGCCGGCCGCGGTGCGAAACAGGCAGACCACCCGCTCGTTGCGGGCAAACAGTTCCGGCACATGGGCGGTGGTCAGCGGATTGACCGAGAACAGCTCGCCCGGCACATACAGCATGCTCTCCAGCTCGCCATCCAGTGGCATGTGGCTGCGGTGGTAGTCGCGGGGTGTCAGGTCGAGGGTGGCAACTTGGCCGCCCTGGAAGGGGGCGGCGCG
>JBFHKO010000022.1:0-19885 GCA_041595355.1 Aeromonadaceae bacterium | reverse complement strand
TCCAGCGAGTCGTGGTAGAAGGCCGACAGGGTGCCCGCCACGCCGCACATGATCGCCATGGGATGGGAGTCGCGGCGGAAGGCGCGGAACAGGGAGGTCATCTGCTCATGCACCATGGTGTGGCGGGTCACGCGGCTACGGAACGCCTCGTATTGTTCCTGGTTGGGCAACTCGCCGGTCAGCAGCAGGTGGCAGACCTGCAGGTAGTTGGCATTCTTGGCCAGTTCGGCGATGGGATAACCGCGATGCAGCAGTATCCCCTTGTCGCCGTCGATGTAGGTGATCTTGGATTCGCAGGAGGCGGTGGAGAGGAAACCCGGATCATAGGTGAAGTAGCCATGGGCACCCAGGGCGCGCACATCGATGACATCCGGGCCTTCGGTTCCGGACAGGATGGGCAGTTCGATGGGCTCTATGCCGGGCAGGTGCAGTGTGGCTATCTTGTCAGCCATAGCAAGTCTCCTTAAACACTTGATTATTCGGGAAGCCCTGTGGGCAGATAATGCTATCCACGCCAGGGAGAAGAATATCTGATGCGGGCAGGTTGCATCTATTTGAACGAGAAGCCGAGGGCTTGTCAATTTTGACGGCGCACAATCGCTGCGGGATTAATCACAGACTGGGATCTTGCTTGGAGATTTGAGGTGCGCCGCTTGTTAAGCGATTGTAAGCAAAGAAATGGAGCAGATATACTGCGGGAACGCCAGTGGCCTTGCCTGCCGGCGCCATGCAGCGCCAAGGTGGCCATTCTTGGGCCGAACGACGGTTTTTGCAAGCCCTGGCAGGGGAGCCTCGCAGCTAACGGGGTGATGCACGCCCCGGAGCGTCGGCATCGGGCATGGCGGCATCGGCCGATGCCGCGGTCCGGATATCACCGTCACCCGTTGCCAATGCAGTGGCCATCAAGGATTATCCCCGGTTTTTTGGCGGGGGCCTGCCTCGGCGGCATGACCGGCGATCCCGGACGAGGCCTCCCGACGCGGGGCCGGCATGGCCCGCAGCCAAGGCAGCGCAGTATCAATTGATAGGGATGAACATGCACAAGAGTGTCATGCAAGCCTGGACGGACTCTTCCCACCTGACGGGGGCCAATGCCGGCTACCTGGAGCAGCTCTACGAGACCTTCCTTGATGATCCGGCCGCCGTGCCCGATGTGTGGCGCCGTTATTTCCTGCAGTTGCGCCAGGAGCAGCCCGCCGAGCAGACCGAGCAGCCTCACAGCCCCATTCGCGATCACTTCCGTGCCCAGGCCCTGGCCGGGCGAGTGCAGCATGCCCTCACCGATGTCAAGACGGACATGCGCCAGATCCAGGTGCTGCAGCTTATCAATACCTACCGGGTGGGGGGACACCAGGAGGCCAATCTGGACCCCCTCGGGTTGCATCCACCGCAGGAGATGCCCGAGCTGGCGCTGGGCTATTATCATCTGACGCGCGAGGATCTCGATTGCCGCTTCAGCGTCGGCTCCTATGCGGCCGGTCCCGCCAGCATGACCCTGCGCGAGCTGCTGGCCTCCCTGCGGCGCACCTACTGCGGTTCGATTGGCGCCGAATACATGCACATGACCTCCCTGGAGGAGAAGCGCTGGATCCAGAACCGGCTTGAGCCTATCGAGTCGACACCCAGCTACAGTGCCGAGCAGCAGCGCCAGCTGCTGGAGGACCTGACCGCTGCCGAGGGGCTGGAGCGTTACCTGGGAGCCAAGTTCCCCGGCGCCAAGCGCTTCTCCCTGGAGGGGGGCGACATGCTGATCCCCATGGTGAAGGCGCTGATCCGCCGGGCCGGGGTCGAGGGCTGCAAGGAGGTGGTCATCGGCATGGCGCACCGGGGCCGCCTCAACATGCTGATCAACGTGCTGGGCAAGCTCTCCCAGGAGCTGTTCGACGAGTTTGCCGGCAAGCATGGCGAGTCCTGGGGGACCGGGGACGTGAAATACCATATGGGCTTCTCCTCGGATTTCGCCACCGAGGGGGGCAACGTGCACCTGGCGCTGGCCTTCAACCCCTCGCACCTGGAGATTGTCAATCCGGTGGTCATGGGCTCGGTTCGGGCACGCATGGATCGGCTGGGCGACGCCCGGGGCAGCCTGGTGCTGCCCATCACCATCCATGGCGACTCGGCCATGGCCGGCCAGGGGGTGGTGGCCGAGACCCTGAACATGTCCCAGACCCGCGCCTTCGGCGTTGGCGGCACGGTGCGCCTGGTCATCAACAACCAGGTGGGCTTTACCACCTCCAATCCGAAGGATACCCGTTCGAGCCGTTATTGCACCGACATCGCCAAGATGGTCCAGGCGCCCATTTTCCATGTCAACGCCGATGATCCCGAGGCGGTGCTGCTGGTGACCGAACTGGCCCTGGAGTTTCGCAATACCTTCCACCGCGATGTGGTCGTCGATCTGGTCTGTTACCGGCGCAATGGCCATAACGAAGCCGACGAGCCCAGCGCCACCCAGCCTCTGATGTATCAGAAGATCAAGCAGCACCCGACGGCCCGCCAGCTCTATGGTGCCCAACTGGCGGCCCGGAATGTGCTCGACGAAACGGCGGTGGAGCAACTGGCCAGCGACTACCGGGCGGCCCTGGATCGCGGTGCCTGCGTGGTCAGGGAGTCGCGGCCCATGGGGCAGCAATACCAGAACTGGATGCCGTTCCTGAATCATGACTGGGACATCCCCTACGACGCCAGCAGCTCCCTGGCGGAGCTGAAGGCCCTGGGAGAGCAGCTGACCCGCCATCCCGAGGGCCATGAGCTGCAACGCCAGGTACAGAAGATCTACGATGATCGGCTGGCCATGGCCCGGGGGGAGAAGCTGCTGGACTGGGGCTTCGCCGAGAATCTGGCCTATGCCACGCTGGTCAAGGCCGGTTACCGCATTCGCCTGACCGGCCAGGATTCTGGTCGCGGCACCTTCTTTCATCGTCACGCAGTGCTGCACAACCAGCGCGATGCCAGCACCTATACCCCGCTGGCCAACGTGGCGCCGGATCAGGGGCCGTTCCAGGTCTTCGACTCGGTACTGTCGGAGGAGGCGGTGCTGGCATTCGAATATGGCTACGCCACCGCGGCGCCCGGTGGCCTCACCATCTGGGAGGCGCAGTTCGGCGATTTTGCCAACGGTGCCCAGGTGGTGATCGATCAGTTCGTCTCTTCGGGCGAGCAGAAATGGGGACGCCTGTGCGGCCTGACTCTGTTGCTGCCGCATGGCTACGAGGGGCAGGGGCCCGAGCACTCCTCGGCCCGTCCCGAGCGCTATCTGCAACTGTGCGCCCAGCACAACATGCAAATCTGCGTGCCCACCACCCCGGCGCAGGTCTTCCACATGCTGCGCCGGCAGATGATAAGGCCCATGCGCCGGCCGCTGATTGTTTTCACGCCCAAGTCGCTGCTGCGTCATCCGCTGGCGGTCTCCAGCCTGGAGGAGCTGGCGCAGGGACGCTTCCAGAACGTCATCGGTGAAATCGAACCGCTGGAGGCCAGCGGCGTGAGTCGGGTCGTGATGTGCTCCGGCAAGGTGTACTACGATTTGCTGGACGCACGCCGCAAGGGGGATATCAAACAGACCGCCCTGGTGCGCATCGAGCAGCTTTACCCCTTTCCCCATGCCGAGTTGGCCGAGGTGTTGCGCGAATACCAGCATGTGCGCGATTTTGTCTGGTGTCAGGAGGAGCCGCAGAACCAGGGTGCCTGGTATTGCAGCCAGCACCATTTCTGGGAGGCGATTCCCAGCGGTGCCCGCCTGCGCTATGCCGGTCGCCCCGCCTCGGCTTCCCCGGCTGTCGGCTACATCTCGCTGCACATCAAGCAGCAGAAGGCCCTGGTCGAAGACGCGCTGACCCTGGAATGAGACTACAAGGACAAGAATGATGACAGTTGAAATCAAGGTGCCCGATCTGCCGGAGTCCGTCACCGATGCCACCGTTGGCAATTGGCACAAGAATGTGGGTGAAAGCATCCGCGCCGGCGAACTGCTGGTGGAGATTGAAACCGACAAGGTGGTGCTGGAAGTGCCGGCCCCCGAGGATGGGGTGCTGGAGCAGATCCTCGCCGAGCGGGGCAGCACCGTCAGCGCCCGCCAGCTGATTGGGCAGCTGCAACCGGGCCCGGTGGCCGGCAAGGAGACGCCTCACAAGCCGGCGGTCGCCGAAGAGGCGGCCGCCGGGCCAGCCGATGCCGACATACTGACCCCATCGGTGCGCCGCATGCTGGCCGAGGAGGGGCTCGAAGCCGCCGCCATCGTGGGCACCGGCAAGGGCGGGCGCATCACCCGCGAGGATATCAGCCAGCACCTGGCTGCACAGACGTCGCCGGCGCTTGACGCCGAGGCCGGCACCCCGGCCGAGTCGGCGCCCGAGCCAGGGATGGATCTGCGTGAAGAGAAGCGGGTGCCCATGACTCGGCTGCGCAAGCGCATCGCCGAGCGGTTGCTGGAAGCCAAGCACACCACCGCCATGCTGACCACCTTCAACGAGGTCAACATGCAGCCCATCATGGCCATCCGCAAGCAGTACCAGGAGGCCTTCGAGCAACGCCACGGTATCAAGCTCGGTTTCATGTCCTTCTATGTCAAGGCGGTGACCGAGGCGCTGAAGCGCTTCCCCGAGGTCAATGCCTCGCTGGATGGCGACGATATCGTCTATCACAACTACTTCGACATCAGCATCGCCGTCTCCACCGAGCGCGGCCTGGTGACGCCGGTGCTGCGTGATGCCGACGCCCTGAGCCTGGCCGCGATAGAGCAGGGCATCCGGGGGCTGGCCGACAAGGCGCGGGACGGCAAGCTGACGGTGGAGGATCTCACCGGCGGCAATTTCACCATCACCAACGGCGGTGTCTTTGGCTCCCTGTTGTCGACCCCCATCATCAACCCGCCCCAGAGTGCCATCCTCGGGATGCACAAGATCCAGGAGCGGCCCATGGCCGTGGATGGTCAGGTGGTGATACTGCCCATGATGTACCTGGCGCTCTCCTATGATCACCGCCTCATCGATGGTCGTGAGGCCGTCAGTTTCCTGGTCAGTGTCAAGGCATTGCTGGAAGATCCGACCCGTCTGCTACTGGATATTTGATCTCTGTGATGCGGCAGGCTACCTTAGCCTGCCGTCCGTTCACTACATGGATAAAGTGTCATGAACTTGCATGAATATCAGGCAAAACAGCTTTTTGCCGAGTATGGTTTACCCGTGCCCGAGGGCATCGCCTGTTCCAATCCCCAGGAGGCCGTCGAAGCGACCAGCGCGCTGGGAGGCGACAAATGGGTAGTCAAATGTCAGGTGCATGCCGGCGGGCGCGGCAAGGCCGGTGGCGTCAAGGTCGCCGGTAACAAGGAAGAGGTGCGGGCCTTTGCCGAGCACTGGCTGGGCCGGCGACTGGTGACCTACCAGACCGATGCCCTGGGGCAACCGGTCAACCGGATACTGGTCGAAGCCTGCACCAGCATCGCCAAGGAGCTCTACCTGGGGGCGGTGGTGGATCGCGCCAGCCGGCGCGTGGTATTCATGGCCTCCACCGAAGGGGGCATGGATATCGAAACCGTGGCCCACGAGACGCCCGAGCTCATCCACAAGGCCACCCTGGATCCCCTGGTCGGTCCATTGCCCTATCAGGCCCGCGAGCTGGGTTTCAAGCTGGGCCTCACTGGCGAGCAGCTCAAACAATTCACCCACATCTTCCTCGGCCTTGGCAAGATGTTCCTGGCCCACGATCTGGCGCTGCTGGAGATCAACCCCCTGGTCATCACCGGTGAGGGCAGCCTGTTGTGCCTGGATGGCAAGATCAACATCGACTCCAATGCCCTGTTCCGTCAGCCGACGCTGCGGGAGTGGCACGATGTGACCCAGGACGATCCCCGGGAAGCCGAGGCGGCCCGGTGGGAGCTCAACTATGTGGCGCTGGATGGCAATATCGGCTGCATGGTCAACGGTGCCGGCCTGGCCATGGGTACCATGGACATCATCAAGCACCACGGCGGCCTGCCGGCCAACTTCCTGGATGTGGGCGGTGGTGCCACCAAGGAGCGGGTCACCGAGGCCTTCAAGATTATTCTCTCCGATGACAAGGTGCGGGCCGTGCTGGTCAACATTTTCGGCGGCATAGTGCGTTGCGATCTCATCGCCGAGGGCATCATCGGTGCCGTCGCCGAGGTGGGCGTGACCGTGCCGGTGGTGGTGCGCCTGGAGGGCAACAATGCCGAGCTGGGCACCCAGCGTCTGGCGGAGAGTGGATTGAACATCATTGCCGCCACCAGCCTCACGGATGCGGCAGTACAAGTGGTAAGGGCAGCGGAGAGCAAGGCATGAGTATTCTGATCAACAAAGAGACCAAGGTGATCTGCCAGGGTTTCACCGGTGCCCAGGGGACCTTCCACTCCGAGCAGGCCATCGCCTACGGTACCCGCATGGTGGGCGGCGTTTCGCCGGGCAAGGGCGGCAGCACCCACCTGGGATTGCCGGTCTTCAACACGGTGCGTGATGCGGTCCAGGCCACCGGCGCCAGCGCCAGCGTCATCTATGTGCCGGCTCCCTTCTGCAAGGATGCCATCTTCGAAGCCATCGACGCCGGCATTGAGCTTATCGTCTGCATCACCGAGGGCATTCCGACCCTGGACATGCTGCAGGTCAAGTGCAAGCTCGATGAAACGGGTGTGCGCATGATAGGCCCCAACTGCCCGGGCATCATCACCCCCGGCGAGAGCAAGATTGGCATCATGCCGGGCCATATCCACCTGCCCGGCAAGGTGGGCATTGTCTCCCGCTCCGGGACCCTCACCTATGAAGCGGTCAAGCAGACCACGGATGCCGGCTTCGGCCAGTCCACCTGTGTCGGTATCGGTGGCGATCCCATCCCCGGCAGCAATTTCATCGACATACTGGCGCTGTTCGAAGCTGATCCCAAGACCGAGGCCATCGTCATGATCGGCGAGATCGGCGGCACCGCCGAAGAGGAAGCCGCGGCCTACATCCAGGCGCACGTGACCAAGCCGGTGGTCTCCTACATCGCCGGGGTGACGGCGCCGGCCGGCAAGCGCATGGGGCATGCCGGGGCCATCATCGCCGGCGGCAAGGGGACCGCAGCTGAGAAGTTTGCCGCCCTGGAGGCGGCCGGCGTCAAGACGGTGCAATCGCTGGCGGATATCGGCGTGGCCCTCAAGGCGCTCACCGGCTGGTAATATTGTCATCAGCCCGGCTTGTCACGATGCCCGCCTTGGCGGGCATCGTGTTTTTCAATTCGGCCGCCCGAGGCGGCCTCAGGAATGCCACTAATGAGACTGGACAAATTTTTGTGTGACAGCATCGGCCTGACCCGCTCCCAGGCCGGCAAGGTGATCCGCGCCAGCCAGGTGCAGGTGGATGGGCAGACGGTCAAGGATGCCGGCTTTCAGATCGGCGGCGAGCACCAGGTCCGCTATGCGGGCCAGAGCCTGCGCCTGCTGGGTCCGCGCTATTTCATGCTCAACAAGCCGGCGGGCTATATCTGCGCCAACGAGGATGCGGATCACCCCTGCATCTTCCAGTTGTTCGACGAGCCGGCTCAGAGTCGGCTGCACTCGGCGGGGCGACTGGATCTGGATACCACCGGCCTGGTGCTGGTCAGCGATGATGGTCAGTGGTCCCACCGGGTAACCTCGCCGCGGCATGCGTGCGCCAAGACCTACCGGGTGTGGCTGGCCGAGCCGGTGGCGGCGACGGCGGTAGCCCAGTTTGCCGAGGGAGTGCAACTGCACGGCGAGCGCAGCCTGACCCGGCCGGCGGAGCTGGCGCTGGTCTCGCCCACCGAGGCGCTGCTCACCATTCACGAAGGCAAATACCATCAGGTCAAGCGCATGTTCGCCGCCATTGGCAACAAGGTGGTGCGTCTGCACCGGGAGCAGATAGGCCCCCTGCAGCTGGACCCGCTGCTGGAGCCGGGAGCCTATCGGCCGTTGAGTGCCGAGGAGATCGCCGCCTTCTGAGCCGCTCAGCGACTCAGCACCAGGGCGGTGCCGGCCACCACCAGGGCGGCGCCCAGCCAGGCCGCCAGCCCGGGGCGCTGGCCGGTATGCCACCACAGCAGTGGCAGCAGCATCACCGGGGTGGTGGAGGAGAGAATGGCCACCATGCCGACACTGCCCTGCTGCAGCGCCAGCATGATGAAGGTCATGCCCAGTCCCATAGCCAGCAAGCCGTTCAGGGCGATGATGCCCAGCACCCGGCCGGTGATGGGCTGGCGCGGGCGCGCCAGGCCGATCCCGGCCCAGCGCAGGGCCAGATGGGCCAGCAAGGCGGCGGCCATGCGCGTGCAGGAGGCCGCTACCGGATCGGCGCCGGTTTGCATCACCGGCTTGGCAATGAGGGTACCCAGTGACTGGCACAGCGCCGCCAGCAGCCCGAGGACGAGCCCGATGGCAAGGGGCCCGCGGGTAAACTCCAGCGCCAGGGGCGCGCGACTGCGGCCGTAGAGTACGGCCACCATGACGCCGGCCAGTACCAGGATGGCGCCGAGCAGGCGGCTGCCCTGCAGCTGCTCATCAAACAGGTAGAGTCCCAACAGGGCGCTGAAGAGCGCATGGCAGGCAAACAGCAGGCCGGCGCGGCGGGGGCCCAGACGGTTGAGGCAGGCATAGAGGGCCGTATCGCCGATGAAGATGCCGATGAGCCCTGACAGCGCCATGCTGGCCCATTGCTGGGGGGCCAGGCTGGCAAAGCCGCCGGTGACCAGGCTCATGCTGCCCAGCATCAGGGTGACGCAGCCCATGCGCCAGCGGCTGAAGGCAAAGGCGCCCAGGTGGGCGGCCGGCCGCACCGACAGCAGGCTGGCGATGGCCCAGAGCAGCGCTGCCGCCAACGCCAACCATTCATACTGCATCCTGCGTCTCTCCCCATGAAAACCGGGCCCGCACGGGGCCCGGAAAGGTCGACAACATAGGGGCCCCTCCACCAAAAGGCAAGGCCTTACTCGAAGGGATCTTCGTCCTTTTTGATGGGATCCAGGCTCCAGCTTTGTGCCGTATTGCTGGGCGTCAGCTTGCCGTTTTCCTTGTGCAGCTTGATCTTCAGTTTCAGGTTGTTGGCCGAGTCGGCATTCTTGACGGCTTCCTCTTCGTCGATGGCTCCCTCTACCACCAGCTCGAACAGGGACCTGTCGAAGGTCTTCATCCCCAGGGCCGTGGATTTTTCCATGATCTCCTTGATGCCGCCAAATTCGCCACGTTTGATCTGATCGCGGATGGTGTGGCTGCCGAGCAGCACCTCTATGGCGGCACGGCGCTTGCCATCCACGGTCTTCACCAGCCGCTGGGAGATGAAGGCCTTCAGGTTGTTGCCCAGATCGTTCAGCAGCTGGGGCCGCCGCTCCTCGGGAAAGAAGTTGATGATGCGATCCAGCGCCTGGTTGGCATTGTTGGCATGCAGGGTGGAGATGGCCAGGTGACCGGTTTCGGCAAAGGCGAGGGCATGTTCCATGGTTTCGCGATCGCGGATCTCGCCGATGAGGATGACATCCGGTGCCTGGCGCAGGGTGTTCTTCAGGGCGGCATGGAAGCTGCGAGTATCTACTCCGACCTCGCGCTGGTTGATGATGCTCTTCTTGTGGCGATGCACATATTCCACCGGATCCTCGATGGTGATGATATGGCCGCTGCTGTTGCCGTTGCGATGATCGATGAGTGCCGCCAGGGAGGTGGACTTGCCCGAACCAGTGCCGCCGACGAACAGCACCAGGCCGCGTTTTTCCATGATCACATCCAGCAGCACCGGCGGCAGATGCAGATCCTCGAAGCGGGGAATGTCCAGCTTGATGTTGCGGGCCACCAGCGACACTTCGTTGCGCTGCTTGAAGATGTTGATCCGAAAGCGCCCCACCTGGGAGAGGGAGAGCGCCAGGTTCATCTCCAGCTCCTTGTCGAAGGTGGCCCGCTGCTCCTCGTCCATGATGTCATGGGCAATGGCGGCCACCGCTCCCGGGGCCATGGGCGTTGCGCTGAGGGCCTTCAAGGTGCCCTGAAATTTGGCGCAGGGCGGCGCACCGGTAGAGAGGTAGAGATCGGAGCCATCCTGGCTGGCCAGAATTTTCAACATCTGCTGCAGATCCATCGTCAGTGCATCTCTTGTCTATAAAGTGGGGGAGGCGGCAACCTGGCGTTGCCATTACTGTGTTTTCCGATTGTGCTGGCAAGTGGTGCTGGCTGCAAGTCCCTGTTCTGTGAGATGTTTGGTTAATGCGGACATAGGGATAGACAATGGCGCCGTCCCTGGCCGCCAGGACGCGCGTTGTCGCTTTCGGAGAGCAAACGAAGATGATACTTGCAACCTTGGTCATGCTGGCGGGCCTGGCATTGCTGGTGTGGAGTGCCGACCGCTTTGTGGAGGGGGCGGCCCTGACGGCCCGCTATGCCGGCATGCCGACTCTGCTCATCGGCATGGTCATCATTGGCTTCGGCACCTCGGCACCTCGGCACCTCGGCGCCGGAGCTCACCGTCTCGACCCTGGCTGCCTTGCAGGACAATTCGGGGCTGGCATTGGGAAATGCCTATGGCTCCAATATCGCCAACATGGGGCTCATTCTGGGGACTACCGGCCTGCTCGTACCCATTACGGTGGCCTCGTCGGTGCTGCGTCGGGAGTTGCCGCTGCTGCTGCTGGTGACCCTGTTGGCCCCGCTCCCGCTGCTGGACGGGATGATCAGCCGCACCGATGCGGCGCTGCTGCTGGCCTTTGTCGGTTATAACGGCTTGCTGATCTGGCAACAGTTCTGAGTTTGCTTGCCGGATCCGGCCGTCAGCCGTGGGCAATACCCGGGGTGGCATCCATCAACTGCCGCCCATGATCCTTTCACGGAACACGAAGAATACCGCCCCCAGAATGCACAGCCCCGCCCAGAGGTAATCCAGCTTGATCTGCTCCTTGAGATAGAGCACCGAGAAGGGTACGAACACCGTCAGGGCGATGACCTCCTGCAATATCTTCAGCTGCCCGACGCTCAGGCTGGCATGGCCGATGCGGTTCGCCGGCACCTGCAACAGGTATTCGAACAACGCTATGCCCCAGCTCAGCAGCGCGGCAATGAACCAGGGCTTGTGGCTCATGTCCTTGAGGTGCGCGTACCAGGCAAAGGTCATGAAAACATTGCTGCACATGAGCAGTGAAATGCTGATCAACACGGGGTTCATGGTGCTCTCCGAACAGGGCTGCGCCCTTATAGCCGATCTTGGCCCTGCTTGCCTAGCCGAGGTGGCTCCGCAACTCGGGTTCCTCACGGCACTCATGGTGATATGGGCTACGATACCATGCAATGTAACAAATATTGCTTGTTACATCTTGTTTCTGCACGTTCGCTGTTCGCATGTCACAGCTTATGTGACGTAGATCGCCTTAATGCCTTCCTTTGGTGCCTATCATCCACTCCGCAAAATAAATCAATTACATCGTTACATTTGATGTTTCATGTCTTGCCTCGTCGCTGTGCGGTTGCAGTAGCCGGGGCAGCGCGAAGCTGTTCAGGCAACGGTGCGGCGCCGGAAGAAACACATCCGACGCCACTCGCCGGCTGGTTCGCGGATCAGCCTTGTGAATGTCGGTTAAAGGAAGCGTTGAAGATGAAAAAATCTCTGCTTGGCGTGTTTGTCGTCGCGGCTCTGTCCTCCCAGATGGCCCAAGCCCTGGAGCTCAAGGCCTGGGTCATCGATGGTGACTCCGAAAAGCCCTTCTTCCAGCAGTTGGAAGAGAGTTTCAATGCCAAATACAAGGATCAAAACCTGACGGTCGATGTGGTGCCCATCCCCGGCTACAACAATGCCATTCAGGCCGCCACCCTCTCCGGCGATCTGCCGGACATCATCATGGTGGATGGTCCCAACATGGCCAACTTGGTCTGGACCAAGACGCTGCAGCCGCTGGATGAACTGCTGGATCCGGCCATCGTGGCCGACCTGTTGCCGTCGGTGAAGGCCCAGGGGATCTATGGTCCGGATCAGAAGCTGTACATGGTCAGCCCCTACGACTCCTCGGTGGTGCTGTGGGGCAACAAGCAGTACCTGCAACAGGCGGGTGTACGTATTCCCACCGGGGTCAACGATGCCTGGGATCAGAAGGAATTCGCCGATGCCCTGGAGAAAATCGCCAAGGTCAAGGGCGTGCAGTGGCCGCTGGACATGAAGCTCAACTATGACGGCGAGTGGTTCACCTATGGTTTTGCGCCCTTCATCCAGTCCCGCGGTGCCGACATCATCGATCGCAAGAGCTGGAAGGCCAAAGGCACCCTGGACTCACAGGCGGCCATTGATGGTCTGACCGAGCTGCAAGCATGGGCCAAGAAGGGCTGGATTGTGCCGGCCACTGCCGGGGACAACCGCTTCTACGGCGACAAGAGCGCCGCCCTGGCCTGGGTGGGCAACTGGATGTGGCCGGCCCACAAATCCGGCCTGGGCAAGGATCTGGTCATCCTGCCGGCACCCAAGCTGGGTGGCAAATCGGTATCCCCGAACGGTGGCTGGGGCTGGGCCGTACCGTCGAGCAGCAAGCACACCCAGGAGGTCGGCACCTTCCTGAACTTCGCGCTGTCGACCGAGCAGGTGGCCAACTATGCCAACACCACCGGTTACATACCGGCACGGGCTTCCTCCGTGCCCCTGTCCGAGATCTATCGTCCGGGCGGCGAAGGCGCCCTGTTCGTCGAGCAGGCCAACAAGATCGCGGTGGTGCGGCCCATTCACCCGGCCTATCCGGTCATCTCCGCTTCGTTCGGCAAGGCGGTGAAGAACATCCTGGATGGCGCGCCGGTGCAGGCCGAGTTGCAGAAGGCGGTTCGCACTATCGACGAAGACATCGAGGACAACGACGGCTACCCGCCGTTCAACCAGTAAGTTACAGGGGCGCCTGGTAACCCGGGCGTCCGCTTTCAACCTACCGTGGAGCCTGAATTCATCATGCGCCGTATCAAGGAATTACTGCCAGAGATGGGAATGCTGCTACCCGCACTCCTGTTGCTGACGCTCTTCGTGGTCGTGCCGTTTTTCATGTCGGGGTATCTCTCCTTCACCAATGAAAAACTGGTCGCGGGTCCTATCGCCAGCAAGTTCATCGGCTGGCGCAACTATGAACGCTTGCTCACCGATCCCGATTTCTGGCAGGCAGTGCGCAACACCTTCTTCTTTGCGCTGCTGGTGGTGCCGTTCCAGCTCGCCATCTCACTGGGCACGGCCATACTGCTCAACAGTGTGGTGCTGCCGTTTCGCTCCCTGTTCCGCAGTGTCGCTCTGCTGCCGCTGCTGACGCCCATCACCGTCATCGTCGCCATCTGGGCGGTGCTCTACAAGATCCCCGATGGCCCTTTCAACCAGATCTACCAATTTCTGACCCAGGCCGGTGACTACATCGACTGGCTGGGCAATGCGGACGTGGCCATGCCGGCCATAGTGCTGCTCTCCGCCTGGGCGACCTTTCCGTTCCAGATGTTGATCTACCTGGCCGGACTGCAGGAGATCCCCAGGGAGCTTTACGAGGCGGCACAGCTGGATGGTGCCAATGCCTGGCAGCGCTTCCTGCACGTGACCCTGCCGGGACTGCGCAATACCAACATCTTCGTCATCATAGTCACCACGGTTGGGGCCATGAAGCTGTTCACCCAGGTCAATATTCTGACCAAGGGCGGGCCCAACGGGGCGACCAATACCATCATCCACTACATGTACGAAAACGGCTTCGTGGCCCAGAAAATCGGTTACGCCTCGGCAGTATCGGTGGTCTTCTTCCTGGTGGTGACCGGTATGGCGCTGCTGCAACGTTTCCTGATGAAGAACGAGTGAAGGGAGGGAGCAATATGAACCAGAAAACCGACGCTCTGCCGTCCACCGGCTACCCGACTGCCACCCGGACCCCGAGGACATTTGCCTTGAAACAGCTGTTTACCGCCAAGACCGTCAGCATGGGCTGCGCCTTGCTGCTGGGGTTCTGCGTGCTGGCGCCGCTGATGATGATGCTTACCATCAGCCTCAACCCCGATGAATCCCAGATCATGATCAGCATGGGGACCTGGAAGGCGTTCATACCCCACGTCTTCTCGCTGGAGAATTACCGCCAGGTGTGGGGCGATCCCAACCAGCCATTCGGCCGCTTCCTGCTGAACACCCTGATAGTGGTCTTCAGCACCCTGACCCTGTCCATCGTGGTCAACTCCAGCGCCGCCTTCGCGCTGGCCTGGGGCAAGGGACGTTATCGCAAGGTGGTGTTGTTCTGCATCATCGCGCTGCTGGCCATTCCCGGCGAGAGCCTGGCGATGCCGCTGCTGCTGATGGTGAGCAAGATGGGCATCATCGACAGTTACGAGGTACAGATCCTTCCGTTCATCGGCAATGCCATGGCGCTGTTCCTGTTCTATCAGTTCTTCAGCAAGATCCCCAAGGATCTGATCGATGCCGCCAAGGTGGATGGGGTCAGCTTGTTCAAGACCTACTGGCATATCGGTCTGCCGCTGTCCAAGCCGGTCGTCGCGACCGTGGCCATACTACAGTTTCTGGAGTTCTGGAACAGCTACCTGTGGCCGGTGATGGTGACCCGCGGGGTGGAATACCGTCCGCTGGCCGTGGCCATGTCCGCTTATTTTGGCAGCAACCAGGCCTACTGGGGCAATATCATGGCCTTCGCGGTCTCCATGGCGTTACCGGTCATCATCTTCTTCCTGATCATCCAGCGCCAGTTCGTCCAGAGCGTGACGGGTAGTGCTGTAAAAGGCTAATAACACAAATTTTTTTAGAGAGAATTTTGCAATGAACACTGATTTCCAACGGCCCCGTCACAATCAGCTGGATGAACCCTACCGGCCGTACCTGCACTACTCACCGGCCTACGGCTGGCTGAACGATCCCAACGGTCTGGTCTGGCACAAGGGCGAATACCACATGTTCTACCAGTACTATCCCATGAGTACAGTCTGGGGGCCCATGCACTGGGGGCATGCCACCAGCCGGGATCTCATCACCTGGAAGCACTGGCCCATCGCCCTGGCGCCCGATGCCGTGGGGGCCTGCTTCTCCGGCAGCGCGGTGTCCGATCCGGATAACCGCAGTGGCCTGTTCGATGATGACCAGGGGCTGCTGGCCTATTTCACCTCTTCACGGACGACCGGAATTCCCGGCGAGCCGGACGTGCAGAGCCAGTGCCTGGCCTACAGCAAGGACGGTGGCCGGAACTGGCAGAAATATGCCCGCAACCCCATCCTGAGCAGCGCCACCATCGTCGATTTCCGCGATCCCAAGGTGTTCTGGCACGAGGCCAATCAGCGCTGGATCATGGTACTGAGCCATGGTCAGAGCGTGGGTGTCTACCGCTCCGTCAATGGCCTGGACTGGGAAGCCGCCAGCGAGTTCGGCAAGCACGAGGGTCGCCACACCCCGGGCCCCTGGGAGTGTCCCGATCTCTTCCCGCTGCGCTGCGTGGAAACGGGCGACGAGTATTGGGTCATGGTGGTGGGCATCGGCTCCGACTGTTTTGCCCCCGGCTCCGGGACCCAGTACTTCATCGGCCAGTTCGATGGTGTCACCTTCAGCAACATGAACAGCCCGGAAACGGTGCTGTGGATGGATTTTGGCCGTGACTATTACGCCATCCAGTCCTGGTCGGATGCCCCCGCCCAGGCCCGTGGTGAGCGTACCGCCATTGCCTGGATGAGCAACTGGCAGTATGCCCGCAACCTGCCTACCGAGGGCTTCCGCAGCACCATGACCCTGCCGCGCGAAATTTCCCTGCACATGACCGCGGCCGGGCCGCGGCTGGCACAGCGCTTCGTCGATAGCCTCAAGGCTTACCGTCTGGAGGCCCAGACGGTGAGCCTGTCCACCACCCATCTGACCGCGGGTCAGGAGGCGAGTCTGGGCGAGTGGGCCGATCCCTTCGAACTGACCGCCGAGCTGTCCCTGGCCGTCGGCAGCGAGCTGGCGCTGTGGCTGTTCGATGATCAGCAGCCCGAGTTCCGCCTCTGCCGCGGTGCCGATGGCGCCGTCACCCTGCACTCGTTCCGCAGTGGCCAGAGCGAGGATCCTATCTATAACGAGCTGTTCCCGCACGATTATGCCATCCCCCTGGGGCAGCTGGGCGAGCGGCTGAGCCTGCAGCTGGTGGCGGATCACGGCTCCACCGAACTGCTGCTGCAGGACGGGATGGTGAGCCACACCCAGTGCTGCTTCGCGGCCAAGCCGGTCACGACGGTGAGGTGGCAACTGGTGCAGGGCGAGTGCCGCCTTGAGCAGAGTGAATGCGTGGCCCTGGCGGCCCGTCCCCAATCCATGAATGCAGTGCGATAAGGAGTCCCCCATGGCCCAGTTAACCCTCAGCAAGGTCACCAAGCGTTTTGGTGACGTTCAGACCATCCATGGCGTGGATTTGCAGATCCGCCACGGCGAGTTCGTGGTCTTTGTCGGTCCGTCCGGCTGCGGCAAGTCGACCCTGCTGCGCCTCATCGCCGGGTTGGAGGAGATCAGCGACGGCGAGATCCGTATCGACGGCCAGTGTGTCAACGATGTCTCGCCGTCGGAGCGCGGCATCGGCATGGTGTTCCAGTCCTATGCCCTCTATCCGCACATGACGGTGGCGCAGAACATGGGCTTCGGTCTGAAGATCGCCGGGGTAGACAAGCAGGAAATCGCCGCGCGGGTGCTGGATGCGGCCAAAATCCTTAAGCTGGATCGGTTGCTGGAGCGCACCCCCAAGCAGCTCTCCGGTGGCCAGCGCCAGCGGGTGGCCATCGGCCGGGCCATCGTCCGCCAGCCCAAGGTCTTCCTGTTCGACGAGCCGCTCTCCAACCTGGATGCCGAACTGCGGGTGCAGATGCGGGTGGAGATCGCCAAGCTGCACGAGCAGATCGGCAATACCATGATCTACGTGACCCACGATCAGGTGGAAGCCATGACCATGGCCGACAAGATAGTGGTGCTGCGCGATGGCCGCATCGAACAGGTGGGTTCGCCACTGGAGCTCTACCATGCGCCGGTCAACCAGTTCGTCGCCGGTTTCATCGGCTCGCCGAAGATGAATTTCATTCCGGTGACTGCAGAGAGCGTACAGGGGCAGCGCGTGGTGGTGTCGCTGCCGGATGGCCAGCAGCTGACCCTGCCGGTGACAGGGCCTATGGTGCGCGCCGGCGAGACGCTCACCCTCGGCATCCGCCCCGAGCACATCGGCGATACCGCCGAGGCCGGCGAGGTGGCCATAGAAGTGGCGGTCGATGTGGTGGAGCGTCTAGGCGGCAGCACCTACGCCTATGCTGGCTATGGTCCGGTAGAGGGCTTCACCATCTGTGCGCCGGGCAACAGCCAGCTGATGCGCAACAGCCTTCAGCGCTGCCATTTCAAGCTGGCGGACTGCCATCTGTTCGACAGCCAGGGGCGGGCCGTCATGCCGCGCCAACAACCGTCGCAACAGGCCGCCTGATAAAGTAACGCGAGCCTCCAGGCCAGCCGCTCGTCCCGGGACGAACGGCTGGCCTGTTTCTTTGCCCGGTCGTGCACCCTGGCACCGGTTTTGCCGAGCGCGCCGAACTGCTATCATGCCCGTCTCGATTTTCCACCCGCGGATCCCCATGCAACGACTCCTTCGCCGGCAACAGCGACGAGCCCGTACCTGGCTGGCGTTGTTGACCCTTGCCCTGCTGCTGACCAGCCTGCTCAGTCTCTCCTGTGGCGCCTTTGGCATTTCGTTGCAAGATTGGTGGCAGGGGCTGAGCCCCCTGCAGCAGCAGGTGGTGTGGGAACTGCGCCTGCCGCGCACCCTGCTGGCGATACTGATAGGCGCCGGTCTGGCGACCTGCGGCGCGGTACTGCAGATCCTGCTGCACAATCCGGTGGCCGAGCCCGGCCTCATCGGCATCTCCAGCGGCGCCAGCCTGGCCGCCGTGGGTACCATTTTTGTCGCCCAGCATCTTGGCATCTGGCTGCCGGCCTGGGGCATTTCCCTGGCGGCCTTCCTCGGCGCCCTGCTGATCACCCTGGTGTTGCTGCTGCTCTCCCGCCAGGTGCGGCTGGATGCCGCCCGCTTGCTGTTGCTGGGGGTGGCCGTCGGCATCGGCAGCAATGCCCTGACCACCTGGCTGCTCTACTTTTCCAATGATCAGTCGCTGCGCGAGATCATGTTCTGGCTGATGGGCAGCCTCGCCTATGGCCAGGCCCAGCCCGGTTTCTGGTGGCTGCCCTTTGTGCTGACCCTGGGATTTCTGCTCAGCCAGGCCCGCTCGCTGGCCCTGCTGCAACTGGGCGAGCACCAGGCGCAGCTGATGGGGCTGGATCTGGCGCGGGTACGGCGCCGGCTGGTGATGGCGGTCTGCCTGCTCACCGGCATGAGCGTGGCGCTGGCCGGGGTGATCGGCTTTATCGGTCTGGTGGTGCCGCACCTGCTGCGTCTGCTGGGACGGGGGGGGCCCGACTTCGTGCTGCCGGGCGCGGCGCTGGGCGGTGCCTTGCTGTTGCTGCTGGCGGATCTGCTGTCGCGGACCTTGTTGCCGGCCGGCGAGTTGCCGGTGGGGGTGCTGACGGCCACCCTGGGGGCGCCGTTGTTCATCTGGTTGCTGGTGCGTCGCCATGCTTGAGTTGATTGATTTTCGCTGTAGCGGGCGGGTGGGGCCACTTGACTTGCAGCTGGCCGCCGGGCAGGTGGTGGCGCTGATAGGCCCCAACGGCAGTGGCAAGTCGAGCCTGTTGCTGGGGCTGGCCAACCTGTTGCCCAGCCGCGGCGTGGCACGGCTGGGCACCGTTTCCCTGCCGGCGCTGGACATGCCCTCGGCGGCCCGCCTGCGGGCTCTGCTGCCTCAGCGCCAGAGCGAAAGCCTGCCCATGCCCTGTTATCAGGTATTGCTGTTGGGTGCCCAGGCGCATGCAGCCCGCCCGGCAGCGGTGCAGCAGGCCCTTGACAGCCTGATTGCACGGCTGGAGCTGGCCCCCCTGCTGGAGCGGGACTTCAGCCGTCTCTCCGGCGGCGAACAGCAACGGGTGCTGCTGGCCAAGACGCTGTTGCAGATCTGGCCGGATTGCAATCCCGAAGCCCGGTTGTTGCTGCTGGACGAGCCGTTGGCCGGGCTGGACTGGCACCATCAGATCCGGGTGCTGAGCCTGCTGCGGGAGTTGGCTCGGGGTGGTCTGACCGTGCTCATTTCCATTCACGATTTCAACCTGGCCAGCTGCTACGCCGATCGGCTGCTCTGTCTCAAGGGGGGGCAGCTGGTGGCCCAGGGGCCGGTGACCGTGCTGGACGAGGCGCTCATCGAGCAGGTGTTCCAGGTGCGCACCCGCCGGCTGGCGCTGGATGGGCGCCCCATCTTCATGCCCGTGCCCTGATGCGTGCCGCGCTGGCATCCGCCAGGTCGGCCAGCAGTGTCTCGCTCTGCTCCCATCCCAGACAGGCATCGGTGATGCTCTGGCCGAAGGTCAAGGGCCCATCGGCCTGCAGCGCCTGGCACCCCTCTAGCAGGAAACTCTCCACCATTACCCCGGCGATGCCACTGCGGCCCCGGCGCAGCTGATCGCACACGTCCCGGGCCACCTCGAGCTGGCGGCGGTGATCCTTCTGGCTGTTGCCATGGCTGAAGTCCACCACCAGCCGCTCGGGCAGGCCGGCCTTGGCCAGATCGGCACAGGCGGCGTCTATGCTGGCGCTGTCATAGTTGGGACGCCGGCCGCCACGCAGTATCAGGTGCCCGTAGGGGTTGCCGGCGGTGCGGTAGATGGTCATGCGCCCCTCCTTGTCCGGTGAACTGAAGATATGGCTATGGGCCGCCGCGCGCACCGCATCGATGGCGATGCCGACATTGCCGTCGGTACCGTTCTTGAAGCCCACCGGGCAGGAGAGGGCCGACGCCATCTCGCGGTGGACCTGACTCTCGGTGGTGCGGGCGCCGATGGCACCCCAGCTGATAAGATCGGCGATG
>JBFHKO010000021.1:0-19953 GCA_041595355.1 Aeromonadaceae bacterium | reverse complement strand
TGGTGCTGACGCCAACCCGCGAACTGGCTGCCCAGGTCGGGGAGAGCATGGTCAACTACGGCAAGTACCTGCCGCTGCGCTCCGAAGTGGTCTTCGGGGGCGTGAAGATCAATCCCCAACTGATGAAACTGCGCCGCGGCGTGGATGTTCTGGTGGCCACACCGGGCCGGCTGATGGACCTCTACAGCCAGAATGCCGTCAGGTTCGACCAGCTGGAAATTTTGGTGCTGGACGAAGCGGATCGCATGCTGGACATGGGGTTCATCCGCGATATCCGCAAGATCTTGGCCCTGCTGCCCGAGCGGCGTCAGACCCTGCTGTTTTCCGCCACCTTCTCCGACGAGATCCGCGCCCTGACCAAGGGTATCTTGCGTGATCCGCAGTCGGTGGAAGTGAGCGCGCGCAATGCCACCGCCGATCGGGTGGAGCAGCTGGTGCACCTGGTGGACAAGGGGCAGAAGCCGGCCCTGCTGAGCCATCTGGTAAAGAAGCATGGCTGGGAACAGGTGCTGGTGTTTACCCGCACCAAGCACGGTGCCAATCGTCTGGCCGAGAAGCTCGAGCGTGACGGTATCAAGTCGGCCGCCATTCATGGCAACAAGAGTCAGGGGGCCCGTACCCGTGCCCTGGCCGGCTTCAAGCAGGGCGAGATCAGCGTTCTGGTGGCGACCGATATCGCCGCCCGTGGCCTGGATATCGATCAGCTGCCCCAGGTGGTCAACTTCGAACTGCCCAACGTGGCGGAAGACTACGTGCATCGCATCGGCCGGACCGGTCGGGCCGGTGCCAGCGGGCATGCCATCTCCCTGGTGAGCGGCGATGAACGCAAACTGCTGGTCGGCATCGAGCGGCTGATCCGCCAGAGCTTGCCGCGGGCAACCATCGATGGTTTCGAGCCGGATCCCAACGCCCCGGCAGAAGAGCCTGAAACCCGGGCTCCCCGTCCGCCCCGTCGTGGCGGTGGGCAGTCCAGTGGTCGCGGTGCTGGCCAGGGTCAATCCGCCGGGCGTGGCGCCAGCCAACCCCGCGGCAGTGCCGCTGCCCCCCAGCAGCGTCGTCAGCGCCCCAGTAACCAGGCGGTCAAACCGCACGGTAACCGCTGAACGGGCATTGCATAAACAACAAAAAGGGTGCCTTATGGCGCCCTTTTTGTTGTCCGGCGGATTATTTGCCGGTGTGGCGTCAGGTTTTGCCATGTCGTCCGACTAACCTTAAGCGAACGTCATCGTTCGACGGTTTCTTCTTCTGAAGGGAGGTTAGCATGCAACGGCGAGATCTGTTGAAAGCCGGTGGCTGCTTCATGTTGCTGCCGCTGTTGGCCGCGTGTCCCGGGCCCACCCAATCCCGCCCTGCCGGCGCCTTGCCGGCAGGTATCACGCCACTGCGCAAGTCCAAGGCCGAGTGGCGGCAACTGCTGCCCCCCGAGCGCTATGCCATCCTCTTCGACGAGGGGACCGAGCCGGCCGGCAGCAGTGCGCTGGACAAGGAGTCCCGGCCCGGTACCTTCATCTGTGCCGCCTGTTTTCTGCCCCTGTTCGACAGTGCCCACAAGTATGACAGCGGTACCGGCTGGCCCAGTTTTACCCGGCCCATGCCCGGGCATGTCGCGACCCGGCGCGATTATTCCTTGATCATTCCGCGGACCGAATATCACTGCGCCCGCTGCGGTGGCCATCAGGGGCATGTGTTCGATGACGGCCCGGCTCCGACCGGCGAGCGCTGGTGTAACAACGGCCTGGCCCTGCTGTTTGTGCCGCGGACCGAGCCGTTACCGACGCTGAGGAGTTGAGCATGAACCTCTTATTCTGGTGTACCGGCCTCGTCGCCACCCTGCTGGCGGGCGTGGCCTCGGCGACGACGCAGGATGGACCGACAAACCCGGCCTCGACGCCGGTCGCAGAGGCCATCTTTGCCGGGGGCTGTTTCTGGTGCATGGAGCCCCCCTACGACCAGTTGCCCGGCGTCCTCTCCACCACCTCCGGCTATATCGGCGGCCACCAGGCCAATCCCACCTATGAGCAGGTCTCCGCCGGCAGCACCGGCCATGCCGAGGCGGTGCTGGTGCGCTACGATCCGCGGCAGGTCAGTTACGCCCGGCTGCTGGAGGTATTCTGGCGCAATGTGGATCCGCTGACGGCCAACGCCCAGTTCTGCGATCGGGGCAGCCAGTATCGCAGCGCCATCTTCTATCTGGATGCCGAGCAGCAACGGCTGGCCGAGGCCAGCAAGCAACAGCTGGCGACCTCGGGACGATTCCGGCAGCCCATAGTGACGGAGGTGGCGGCGGCGGGCACCTTCTACCCGGCCGAGGCCTACCATCAGGATTACTATCAGCGCAATCCGCTGCGCTACAAGTATTACCGCTACGGCTGTGGCCGGGACCGTCGATTGGAGGCGTTATGGGGCTCCGAATGAGATTGATGCGACCCCGAAAAGGCGTTGATTGACACCGTTTTCATGCGGTTTGTCTGTATTTTATCCTTGCATTCTCCCGGCCTGGCGGGCAGGCTGGCTGGTATCCGCCTGCTGATGCGTGATCAATATCACGCCATCAATGGCGCCGCATTCCTCCGTGCAGCAGGGCTGCCAGGGAGGGCGGCGCAGGATCCCATCAAGCCGCCCGACACGATTCGGGCAGGAGAAATGACATGGCTCAATCCCATGCCCCCCTGCAAGTCTGGGTTCATCAGGCTCCGGGTCTGATGCGTAACCTGTTGCAACTTCCCAGTTCCTTCGCCGAACAACAGGCCTTCAAACAGCAGCTGCAGCAAGCCCGTCAACTGGGTGTTGATGGCATCATAGTCCCGATCAACTGGCGTCTGGTGGCGCCCTTTGTCCCAGAGCAGGCCGAGCAGGCGAGCAGCTGGCACGGTTATCGGCAGCTGTTTCGCCTCATCCGGGAGCAGCGCCTCAAGGTTATGGCCGATTTTTCCTTCGTCGCCACCGGCCTCACGGATCCACGCAGCATGAACTTGTTGCCCGACTGGCTCTGGGGCCGGTTGCAGCAGGCACTGCCGGCCGACATGCCCCTCGACAGTCTCAAATACCTGGATCAGCACGGTCGCGACAGCATCACGGCCCTTTCTCTCTGGGCCCGGCCGGTGACCTTGCCCTATTTTCGCCAGTTTCTGGGCGGCTTCGCCCGTCACATGTCGGAGTTCGCACCCGGGGTGCCACATATCCAGCTGGGCATAGGCCCCGAAGGGGAGTGGCGGTATCCCTTTCTCGGCCGCTATGCCGAGGGCAATGAGGTGGCCTATCTTCCCTGTTACAGCGAGCTGGCACTCGACTCCCTGCGCCAGGCCATGCTGGAGCTGCATGGCAGCGAGGCGGCCTGGTGCTCGGCCTGGCAGGCCGACAACCTGGCCCCGGCTTCCTTGCCGCGACTCAAGCAGGTGGTCGAGCGGCTGGCGGGCGAGCTGGTCGCCGGCCAGCGCTCGCCCGCCCTGAACGATTTTTGCCGTTGGTATCAGGGCAACCTGGTTGAGTACGGGCGCGACATGTTGGCCATGGCCCATAGCCTGTTCCATGGCTCCTGGCAGGGTGTCAGTCTGGGATTGCGGTTGACGGGAGCTCTGCCGACCATGGGGGGCTTGCCCAACGGGCAGATTGCCGAAGTCATTGCCGGCCTCACCTCCTGCCCCTTCTCCGCCAGCCGCCAGGAAGATGGCTACCTGCAACTGCTCAATGCCCTGGCATCAGGCCCCTGGCGCCGTCGTTTACGGCTGATGCTGACCGGTATCGGCGCCCGGCATGGCGAGCAGGATCCGCAACTGCTGCACCCCTGGCTACGAGCGGCTCAGAAGCTCAACATACCCTTGCTGGCGGAAAACCGGCACAGTCTGTCGCTGGATGATCATCCCCAGTGGGAGCGGCTGATCCAGGGGGTGCTCAATCAGCCGGCATTTCGCGGCTGGGCCATTCGCGATCTGGATGCCCTGCTGATGGACAATGGCCTGGGGGAGGCGCGCCTGCGCCAGTTGAGCCGTCTCAAGCACACCCAGGGGCAGCCGAGCGGCTTAAAGAACAAGGTGTTCAGGGTCATGGGCCCCTTGCACCTGAAAGTGGCCAACCAGCGCTATCAGGTGGCGGAGGCCGATTGGACCCGTTTTGCCGACGAGGTGCGCAGCCTGCGCCGCCTTGGCGTCACCGCCATCTCCACCGATGTGTGGTGGGGGCAGGTGGAGGGGCGGCAGCCCGGTGAATTCGACTGGCGTTACTATGAGCGACTGGTCACCGAGCTGGCCGCCCAGCAGATGCACTGGGTGCCGATACTGGCCTTTCACCAGGCCGGTGGCAACGTCAATGACGACTTCATGCAGACCATCCCCCTCTGGCTGTGGGGCAAGCTGTTGCAGAACCACCCCGAGCTGGGCTCGGTGCGCGATTTGCAATATGTCAGCGAGACCGGGGATGCCTCCATGGAGTACATCTCTCTGTGGGCCGATGATTATGTGCTGCCCTATTACAGCCGCTTCATGCAGGCCTTCCGCGATCACTTTGTGGACAGCGTCGGTCTCATCGACGAAATCAACATCAGCCTGGGGCCGGCCGGGGAGCTGCGCTATCCCAGTTACAATGCCCATGACTGGGGCAATTACCCCAACCGTGGCACCCTGCAATGCTACAGCCCGCTGGCCGAGCAGGAGTGGCAACGCCATCTGAAGGGCAAATATGGCAATATCACCGCCCTCAACTATGCCTTCGGCAGCAAGTATGAACGCTTCAATGCGGTGGGCCTGCCGGCGGCGGATGAGCTGTTTGACAACAAGGCCTATCTCTATTCAGCCTGGGCCCGCGAATACCTCGGCTGGTATCAATCGGCCCTGATAACCCATGGCCGTCGGGTGCTGGAGACCGCGCTGGCGCTGTTTGCCGAGGCTCCCTTTCAGAGCATTCCCATCGGCATCAAGATACCCGGTATTCACTGGCAGATCAGCGACCCGGATACGCCGCGGGTGGCGGAGATCACCGCCGGCCTGCTGCGCCCCCATGCCAGTCTGGCCGCCCACAATCAGCGTGAATATGTGCAACTGCTGGATAGCCTCATCGCCCCGGAATTCAGGTCGCGGGTGGTGGTGCACTTCACCTGCCTGGAGATGGAGAACAAGGATTATGAAGGCTATTCCCGCGCTGCGGATCTGGTGCGCTGGTTCGCCGAGGCCGCCCAGGAGGTGGGGGTGAGCCTGATGGGTGAAAATGCCCTGGCCGGTGCCCTGTTTGACGAGCGTGGCTGGCAGCAGATCGCCACGGCCCTGGGCCGGGAGCCCGGTTTCGAGGGTATCACCCTGCTACGCATGCAACACTTCTTCGCGGAAAACCGCACCCCGCTGCACCAATTGCAGTGGCTCATTAACCAGTTCCAATAGTGTGTCACTGCCGGCTCAGGCCCCATGACGGCCTGAGCCGGAGGGGCAGGGCGCCGTTACGGGCCCCGGTGTCGCCAGGCCCTCTGCACGGGCTACAGCAATGCCACTATGGCGGCGTCCAGCTCGGCGGGGTCGGTTTGCGGCGCGTAGCGGCCGACCACCCGTCCCGAACGGTCGAGCAGGAACTTGGTGAAATTCCATTTGATGGCCTCGGTACCCAGCAGCCCGGGTTGCTGCTGTTTCAGCCAGCTGTAGAGGGGATGGGCCTCGGGGCCGTTGACGTCTATCTTCTCCGTCAACGGAAAGCTGACACCAAAATTCTGCCGGCAGAAGTCGGCGATCTCCGCCGCCGACCCCGGCTCCTGGTGACCGAATTGATCGCAGGGGCAACCGAGTATGGTCAGCCCCCGCGCCTGGTACTTGTCGTACAGTTGCTGCAGGCCGGCGTACTGAGGGGTGAAGCCGCAGCGACTGGCGACATTGACCACCAGCACGATGTGCCCGCAAAATTGCATCAGATCCAGTGGCCGACCATCCAGTGCCCGGATCCGGAAATCATGAAAATCCGACATGCTTGCTCCTTCCCGATTTCGATATGCTCAACCGTCTGATACCCGTGCTCGCAACCACTACATGCCGAATTTGTAGCGGTTGTAGTCAGGGACGCCGCTGTCACGCACCTGGCGCAGGGCCCGGGCATATTCCACCAGCAGTCGCAGGCTATAATCGCAACGGGCCCGCAGGGCTTCCTCATGTTCGTCGACCGCTTCCGGATGGCTCAGAAATTCGTCGGCCCGCCGGACGATCAGGTGGTCAGGCAGGTAACAGAGGTGGTTGTTCTTGTAGCCGCTCATGCGCAGCTCGGCGATGGGATAGCTGCCACCCATGCCGGAGGAGACGCTGACCAGCAAGGCGGGCTTGTTGCCCAGCTCGTTGGGGCCGCACAGCAGCAACAGGTTCTTGAGACCCGGAGGCACCATGCCGGCCCACTCGGGGGTCACCAGCACGATGCCGTCGGCTGCCCGCAGGCTGGCGGCCGGCGCCTGCCAGCCATCCCAGGACGGATCCTGGTGCCAGACACCTTCATTCCACAGCGGCAGCGCCAGCTCATGTATATCCAGCACCTCGGCCGCGGCAAAGCCGTGGACCTGGGCGCGCTGGCAGAGGTAATCGGCTATCTTGCGGCTGTTGGAGTTGGCCCTGTGACTGCCGCTGATCAATACGAGTCTCATCGCTGCCCCCTGACGGTCGATATGCATTGCGAATGCTGGCCGGCGCCGGCGGCGTGGCTCACCGACAGGCGTCGAGGTAGCTCAGCTCCGCGTATTGCTCCTTGCGCCAGCGTGCCTGTTTAGCGTAGCAGCTGGCCAGCTCCAGTCGTTTCGGTTTGTTGATATCCTGCAGTTCGCATTGCAGGCGATTGAACCGGTAGCGATCCTCAATCAGATGGCGGCGGTACTGATATTCGTCACGCAGCAGATCATCACAGGGCTGCGGGGCTTCGGCGGACTTGGCGGTTTTGCTGGATGGCGGGGGCGGGGCAGGGATATCCAGGGTCTGGCCATCGGAGGAGGCTCGCAGCGCCTTGTATTCGACGGCGTCGGTGGGGGGCAACTGGCTGTAATGCTGAACGCCGCGCTGGTCAAGCCAGCTGTAGAGTCGATCCCCTTCGGCCGGCAGCGGAGACGGCAATATCAGGCAAGGCAGCAACACCAGGCAGAGTAATAGTCCCAGCAATGTCCATCGATGCATCCTGGTCTCCATGTCCAAGACTGTTGCACCCCAAGCTAGGGGTAAGTCTGATGCTGCCGAACAAAACATATCCACCATAGGGGCAAAACGGTGGAGTTGCAACTGACACCGTTCATCGCTGTGCAGCCGGCAGCACAATACATGATCCGGCAATGTTGTCACGCTCCCGTTCCCGAATCGCTAGGGGGTCATGTGAGCGTTGTAATGGCCGGTCTGGGCCGGGACAACAGATGACGCGCGCCGGCCAGGGCCAGCGCAATGGCGTTGGCCTCGGCTTGAGCCACGCGCTGTGCAGCGGGCCGCTCCTGCTGGCATCGGTTGACGATGACGGCACTCAACATGGCCGCCCGCAACCCCTGGCTGGCACACATGGTCAGCAGGGTGGCCGACTCCATCTCGAAATTCAGCACCCCCAGCGCCTGCCACTCCTGCAGCGAGCCACGCAGCGACGGTATCACTCGTCCGGAAAAGGTATCGTAACGCTCCTGGCCGGGATAAAAGGTATCCGATGAGGCGCTGATGCCGACATGTATGGGCAACCCGGACTGCCTCGCCGCGTCGACAAGCGCTCTGGTGCAATCGAAATCGGCGACGGCCGGGAAGGCCAGCGGCGCGTAGTGGCGCGAGGCGCCATCCAGGCGCACGGCGGCCGTGGTGATCAGCAGATCGCCCACCCGGATCTGGGGCTGGATGGCCCCCGTGGTACCGATGCGCAGGAAGGTACGCACCCCCAGTTGCGCCAGCTCCTCCACCGCGATGGACGTGGAGGGGCCGCCAATGCCGGTGGAGCAGACCACCAGCGGCTGACCATCCAGCTTGCCGAGGCCGCTGGTGAACTCCCGGTGGCTGGCAAGCAGGCGCCCATGCTCCAGCCCGGAGAGGATACGGGGCACGCGGGCGGGATCGCCGGGCAACAGGGCCAGCTCAGCCCCGTGGAGATCCGCGTGACGCAATCCGAGATGAAAGACGCTGGCGGCCGTCATGGCAGCTCCCCTGAATGCGAGTGGCCGCCCGCAGGCGGGCCATTCGACAGTAACCCTTTGTACAACATAGCCGATATTGTGGCAGGCATACGCCCAGAGGCGGTCGGTTACCGGTCTACACTCAAGGAAAGCGTCGCTCGCCGTCAAGGGGAGGACTCATGAGAGCGAAGTTCTATCGGCACCTCGAGCAGCAACTGCAGACCCTGCGGGAGCAGGGATTGTACAAACCCGAGCAGCCGCTGGCCTCACCTCAGCACACGAGCATTCAGATCGGCGCGCGGCAGCTCATCAACCTGTGTGCCAATAATTATCTGGGGCTGGCCAATCACCCGGCCCTGATCGCGGCGGCCAAGGAGGGCCTCGACCACCGCGGCTTCGGCATGGCATCGGTGCGTTTCATCTGTGGCACTCAGCAGGAGCATGGCGTGCTGGAGCAGCGGCTGGCGGATTTTTTCGGTCTGCCGGCCTGTCAGCTCTACAGCTCCTGCTTCGATGCCAATGGCGGCCTGTTCGAGGCCTTGCTGGATGAACAGGACGCCGTGATCTCCGATGCCCTGAATCACGCGTCCATCATCGATGGCATCCGCCTGTGCAAGGCGCGCCGTTATCGCTATGCCAACAATGACATGGCCGATTTGGAGCGCCAGTTGCGACAGGCGGTGGCGGATGGCAGCCGCTTTCGCCTTATCGCCACCGATGGGGTCTTCTCCATGGATGGGGTGATTGCCCCTCTGGCCGCCATCTGCGCACTGGCCGATCGCTATGAGGCGCTGGTGATGGTGGATGACTCCCACGGGGTCGGGGTGCTGGGTGCCAGTGGCCGCGGTAGCCCCGAGCTGGCCGGGGTGATGCAGCGGCTGGATATCCTCACCGGTACGCTGGGCAAGGCATTGGGCGGCGCTTCGGGTGGCTATGTGGTCGGGCGGCTGCCGCTCATCGCGCTGTTGCGCCAGCGTGCCAGACCGTATCTTTTTTCCAATGCCCTGGCACCGCCCATGGTGGCCGCTTCCCTGCAGGCACTGGCGCTGGTGGAGAAGAGCGCCGGCTTGCGCGCACGACTGCAGGCGCACTGTGACTATTTTCGCGGACGGTTACAGGCCGCAGGTTTTCGTCTGGCGGGCCGTGGCCACCCCATTATTCCCATCCTGGTGGGTGAGGCGCGCCTGGCCGGCGAGATGGCGCGCCGACTGTTGCAGGATGGGATCTTCGTGGTCAGCTTTTCCTACCCCGTGGTGCCGCAGGGGCAGGCCCGTATCCGTACCCAGCTCAGTGCCGTCCATGAGCGGGCGCAACTGGACCAGGCCATTGCCGCCTTCATTCGTGTGGGCCGCGAGCTGCGGCTTATCGAACATGACGGCCATGGCAGCCCCTGAGGAGAGTGGCATGCGCGCACTGTCAAAGCTCAAGGCCGAACCCGGTATCTGGATGACCCGGGTGGCCCGGCCGAGCCTCGGACACAACGACTTGCTCATCCGTATTCGCAAGATGGCGATCTGTGGTACCGATGTGCACATCTATAATTGGGATCCCTGGGCCCGGGCCCATGTGCCGGTACCCATGGTCACCGGCCATGAGTATGCCGGCGAAGTGGTGGCCATGGGCCAGGAGGTGCGGGGTTTTGCGCTCGGCGATCGGGTCTCCGGCGAGGGACATATCACTTGTGGCCATTGCCGCAACTGCCGTACCGGCCGGCCCCACCTGTGCCGTCATAGCCTGGGGGTCGGCGTTGACCGCCCCGGCGCCTTTGCTGAATATCTGCAACTGCCGGCGGGCAATGCCTTCAAATTACCGGCGCAGATCTCCGATGAGCTGGCGGCCATCTTCGATCCCTTTGGCAATGCCGTGCACACCGCACTCTCCTTTCCCTTGGTGGGGCGGGATGTACTGATCACCGGCGCCGGCCCCATCGGCATCATGGCGGCCGCCATCTGTCGGCATGCCGGCGCGCGCCAGGTGGTGCTCTGCGATGTCAATGATTACCGGCTGCAACTGGCCGGCCGGGTAACCCGCTGCCGGGTGGTCAACACCGCCCGCGAGTCGTTGGCGAGCCTGATGCAGGCACCCGACATGGAGGAGGGCTTTGACGTCGGACTGGAGATGTCTGGCGCGCCCACGGCACTGCAGAGCATGCTGGCCTGCATGGGGCATGGTGGCCACATCGCCCTGCTGGGCATACCGCCCGCCCGGGCGGCCATCGACTGGGAGCCGGTGATCTTCAAGGGCCTGCAATTGAAGGGCATTTATGGCCGAGAAATGTTTGCCAGCTGGTACCAGATGACCAGCCTGCTGCAGTCGGGCCTGGATCTGGGGCCCATCATCACCCATCGTTTTCCCATGACCGACTTTCAGCAGGCCTTCGAGGTGATGGCGTCAGGGCAGGCCGGCAAGGTTATCCTCAGCTGGGAGTAGGGCACCGGCACGCCTTGCGGTTTTCAGCCGAACAGCAACTTGGCAACGTCCCGATACTGGCTGGCGAAGTGGAACGCCATGCCTTCCTGGACCTGTGCCGGCAGTTCGTCTACGTCGCCGCGATTGGCCTCCGGCAGGATGATCTGGTGAATGCCCTTGCGCTTGGCGGCGATCACCTTCTCTTGCACGCCGCCGATGGCCAGCACATGGCCAGTCAGGGTCAGCTCGCCGGTCATGGCAAAGCCCTTGGCCGGGGCGCGGTCGAGCGCCAGGGAGAGCAGGGTGCTGGCCATGGTGATGCCGGCACTGGGGCCATCCTTGGGCGTTGCGCCCTCCGGGACATGCAGATGCACCAGCGCCTGGTCAAAGAAGTGGGCATCACCGCCGAATTGGGCCAGATTGGCATTCACGTAGCTGTAGGCCAGCTCGGCGGACTCCTTCATCACATCCCCCAGTTGGCCAGTGAGCTTGAAGCCTCGGCTCTGCTTGTGTACCAGACTCGCCTCCACCGGCAGGGTGGCACCGCCCATGGCCGTCCAGGCGAGGCCGGTGACGATGCCGACGCCGGCCAGGGATTTTTCCTTCCTGTACAAGGGGCTGCCCAGGTATTCCTTGATGTCGGTAGCCTTGATGCTGAGGCTGGCAAGTGCCTTGTCATCCAGCAGCTTGATCACCGCCTTGCGTATCAGCCGCGCCAGTTGTTTTTCCAGGTTGCGCACCCCGGCCTCCCGGGCATAGGACTCGATGAGCAGGCGGATGGCGGCATCGCTGATCTTGAGTTTCTCCTTGCCGACGCCGGCACGCTCGAGCTGGCGCGGCCAGAGATGGTGGCGGGCGATGGCTAGCTTCTCCGGCGCCAGGTAGCCGGAGAGCCTGATGGAGTCCATGCGGTCAAGCAGGGGCGGCGGTATGGCATCCAGGGTGTTGGCGGTACAGATGAACAGGCATTTGGAGAGATCGAGCCGCAGATCCAGATAGTGATCCAGAAAGTTGTTGTTCTGCTCCGGATCCAGGGTTTCCAGCAATGCCGAGGCCGGATCGCCCTGGTAGCTGACGCCCAGCTTGTCTATTTCGTCCAGCATGATGAGCGGGTTCATCACCTTGCACTCCTTGAGCGCCTGGACAATCTTTCCGGGCAGGGCACCGATGTAGGTGCGCCTGTGGCCCTTGATCTCGGCTTCGTCCCGCATGCCGCCCACGCTGAAGCGGTAGAAGGGACGGCCCATGGCATTGGCAATGGAGCGGCCTATGGACGTCTTGCCCACGCCCGGGGGACCGATCAGCAGCAGAATGGCGCCGCTGACATCCTTCTTGTAGGCGCCGACCGCCAGAAATTCGATGATGCGGGCCTTGACGTCCTCCAGGCCATCATGGTCGCGATCCAGGACCCGGCGAGCCCGTTTCAGATCGATCTTGTCTTCGTGCACCAGGCCCCAGGGCACCTGGCTTATCCAGTCCAGATAATTGCGGGTCACCGCATACTCGGGCGAACCGGTTTCCAGCACCCGCAGCTTGTCCAGCTCCTCGTTGAAGCGATGCTGCACGGCCTCGGGCGCATGGCGTTCGGCCATGCGCGCCCGAAATGTCTCGACCTCGGCGGTCTTGTCGTCTTTTTGCAGACCCAGCTCGCGTTGTATCACCTTGAGCTGTTCACGCAGGAAGAACTCCCGTTGCCGGTCGCTGATGTTGCGATTGACCTCTTCGCGGATTTCGTTTTGCAGCCGGGCCACCTCGATCTCTTTTTTTACCAGCGCCAGCGCACGCTTCATGCGTGGCAGCAGTATGGGGGTATCGAGGATGGTTTGCAGTTCATCGCCGCTGGCCGTGGTGATGGCGGCGGCGCAATCGGTCAGCGGGGAGGGGTCATTGGGGTTGAAGCGGTTGAGATAGTGCTTCAGCTCCTCGCTGTAGAGCGGATTGATGGGTAACAGCTCTTTGATGGCCGAAATCAACGCCATGGCATAGGCCTTGATTTCGGTTTCAATTTCCGGCAACTCACCCTCACCGGGATAACGCACTTCCACCAGGTAGGGCGGCTTATGACTCAGCCAGTTGACGATTTCCACCCGCTGCAGCCCTTCGGCGACAAACTGGATGTCCTTGGGACTGGTGGTGGCGTGCAGTATGCGCACCGCGCAGCCGGTACGGGGGCTTATCTCGTTGAGAGGCCGGCTCTGATCCTGTTTTTCGTCGATGCGAAACAGCGCCACCATCTTGTGGGACGTGGCGGCCACGCGCTCTATGGTCTTGGCCCAGGGATCGGCCTGTATCTGCACGGGTAGCACCTGGGCCGGCAAAAAGGGGCGGCCGTAGATCGGAATCACATAAAGCTGGGTTGGGCGTTCCTGGCCCGGCAGGATGACGCCGGTACTGCTCTTCGGGGGCTCTCGCGTGGGCGACTCATGGTCAGCCGCATCCGGTTGCCCGGGACGGTCGTTGTCTTGTGCCTGGGTCATCATGCTCACCACTGGGTTGGGATCACCGAACCATCTAGGGGCGATGGGCGGGACTGCATATGCCGTTATCACTCTGTTTTGTATAGCAGATCATTGCGGGTGGTCGCCAGGCTTCGGGGGAATTGCCACTGACGGTTTCCGGATGTCCGGCCGGGTTGGCAACGGGAGATGGGATGTCACACTGCATTATTTAACATAATATACATTATGCGCAATCAGGTGTCCTGTGGCAGCACGCCCGGAAAATCGACCTCCCGTGGCGGCTGCCCGCAGCGTGCCTTACTCGATGCCTTTCAATCGATTGAGTGACTTGCGCGCCGCGCTCTCGTGCCGCTCCACCGTCGAGGTGTGCAGATACTGACTGGTGGTATCGATGCTATCGTGTCCGGCATCGGCCTGCACATGCGACAGTGGCCGACCGTTGAGATTGATATCGTGGGTGATGCCGGTATGCCGAATACTGTGCGCCGTCATCTGGCGCATCTCCTGAGCGTCCTGCAGGAAGCCATCCTCGGCGGCGGCATCGGCCGCACGCTGAATGAGACGTTCGATGTCATCGCGCAACTGGCGCACGCCCAGGTTGGCATTCAGCAAGCCGGCATCCCGGCCGCGTCCGGCGGCCTTGCGGCGCACAAACAGCGGCGTGGTGTCATCCGGTGCCGGCAACGGTGACAGCCCCAAATAGGTGCGGTAATTCTGCAGCGCCGTCAACAGATCGGCAGACACCGCCACGGTACGCCGTTTGCCACCCTTGCTGATGGGAATGTGAAATCCCCACACCCCGGTCTTGCTGTCGCGGCGAAACTGGCCCATCACCGGCGAAAAGCCCGGCCGGGCGGCCACCTCGGAGATACGCAGATAGCAGCCATACAGCAGACAGACCAGAAACAGGCTGCGGGCATACACATCCGGCGCCTCTGCGGCCAGCTTTTCGGCCGTGCTCATCACATAGGACCATTGCAACTCGCTGAACGACGCCACATTCTCATCATCCTGCAGGCGGGTCAGCCTGGCGGGCTGGGTTGCAAAGCGGCTGTGTTTCATCCACATCATGGCCGGATTGCGCTCCGTGTACTCCTCGGCCATCAGATAACCATAAAAGGAAGAGAGTATGGCCAGCTTGGTTTTCAGCGCTGTGTCGCTAAGCCGGTATGGCTGGGCCTCGCCATCCACTTTCTTGCCCAGAAAGGGTCGCCACAGCGGGTTGGGCAGCCGCTCCCCCCACTCCTTGTCCATGACGAATTGCGCCACGTTGCGATAGGCGATCAGCGCGGGCGGCGGTGCCAGGCAGTAATCCACATAGCGGGCCATGGTGCGCCGGCTGACGTCGGCAAGTGACAGTTCCGCCACCTCGAAACACCAGTGCAGGAAGGTCGTCAGTTCGGAGCGGTAGGTCTTGAAATTATTGTCGTTGAAACGGCTCTCCAGCAGCCAGTCCACGGCGTGCTCGTAGACCAGTCCCGCATCGGGGACGGCCTGCAGCGAAATACGGGCGATATGCTGGTTGACCAGGCTGTTGCCCTGATCCAGGTACTGGGGAGCATCGAAGAAAGGCACTACGGGGGGCAGCGACATGGCTGGCAAACATCCGGATTGAATACTATGGTTAATAGTAACAAATACAATGCCTTACGGCAAATGCCGATAACGCAGTTTATCGGCATCAAGGTGTGCTGGCGAACCGTCGGCCCCGGATCCGCCTCGTTCACCTCATCCCGCCGTTCGCAGCCGCCATGACATTGCCCCTCCCTCGCTCTCTGCGGCCGCCTCTGCCCGTACCGGGCGGACGTTGCTAAAACCCGCTTTTACCATCGGACGGCATTTGCTACCCTTGCCCGCCGGATGGCGCTGGGCACTCCAATCCCCTGCCCGCTCCGGCATTCATACTTTGTCAGACAAGCGGAATCTCTATCCATGGCCAGCCACCCCCTCCTTTATCCCATCAACGAGATATTCCAGAGTATCCAGGGCGAAGGATATTACACTGGCGTTCCCGCCATCTTCGTGCGTCTGCAGGGATGTCCGGTTGGCTGTCCCTGGTGCGATACCCGCCATACCTGGGTGGTCTCCCCCGAGCGGCAGGTACCGCCACACCAGGTGCTGGATCGCTCGAATCAGTCCGATTGCTGGGCGCCCATGAGCGCGGAGCAGGTGCTCGGGGCCCTGCGGCAGCTTGGTTACCCGGCCCGGCATGTGGTCCTCACCGGTGGCGAGCCCTGCCTGTATGATCTGCGCCCGCTGAGCCGGTTGCTGATCGAACAGGGCTATGATGTTCAGATTGAGACCAGTGGCACCCACGAGATAGTGGCGGATGGCGGCTGCTGGGTGACCCTCTCCCCCAAGATTGACATGAAGGGCGGGTTGCCCATCCTGGACAGCGCCCTGCAGCGCGCTCAGGAGATCAAGCATCCGGTGGCCATGGAAAAACATATCGCCGAGCTGGACCACCTGCTGGCGCGTTGCGATCAGGGGCGTGGCAAGATCATCTGCCTGCAACCCATCAGCCAGCAGGCGCGCGCCACGGCGCTGGCCATGCGGGTCTGCATAGAGCGCAACTGGCGGCTGTCGGTGCAGCTGCACAAGTACCTGGATCTGGACTGATCCCGCGCCGGGTGCCGGTGACGCGTGCAAAAAAACGGCCTCATCATGAGGCCGTTGCATTTTGAGCTGGGCATGTGCCGCTTCAGGCCGCCTTGGGGCTCAGCATGCCTTCGCGCACGATGAAATCGATGATGGCCTCCAGTCCCTGCCCCGTCTTCAGGTTGGCGAAGGTCCAGGGCTTGGTCGGTCGCATGCGGTGGGTGTCCGCTTCCATCACCTCCAGCCGCGCCCCCACATAGGGGGCCAGATCGATCTTGTTGATCACCAGCAGATCCGACTTGGTGATGCCGGGCCCGCCCTTGCGGGGGATCTTTTCCCCTTCGGCCACGTCGATGACGTAGATGGTGAGATCCGCCAGCTCCGGACTGAAGGTGGCGCTCAGGTTGTCACCGCCACTCTCCACGAACACCAGATCCAGGTTGCCGAATTTCTCACTCAGGGCCTCGACGGCCGCCAGATTCATGGAGGCATCCTCGCGGATGGCGGTGTGGGGGCAGCCGCCGGTTTCGACGCCGACAATACGCTCCGGCGCCAGCGCCCCGGCCTCGGTGAGGATGCGCTGATCCTCCTTGGTATAGATGTCGTTGGTCACCACGGCGATCTCGAACTTGTCCCGCATTGCCTTGCACAGCGCCTCCAGCAGGGCTGTCTTGCCGGAGCCTACCGGGCCGCCGACACCGATCCGCAGGGGGGTATTGGTCATGCTCATCATGTTTATCCTTTGCTAATCAAATTGTTATCAGGAACGAAATAGGCGTGTGTACTGGATCTCGTGACAACTGCTGGCAATGGCCAGACTCGGCAAGCTGCCACCGATCTGCTCGTCGGACAAGATCAGTGCCTGGGGCAGCAGGCCCGGCAGGCGGGCACTGACGTGTCTGAGCGCGCGTTGCCCCGCCTGCTGGCCCAGCGGCACCAGTTTGATGCCGGCCATGATGGCCCCTTCCAGCAGGGCAAAGCCCCAACCGAGGGCCAGTTGCTCCAGTGACAGCCCAAGGCGGGCACCGGCCCAAGCAAAGCCGGCCAGTTGACTGCGTCTGAGCTCGACTTGCAGCAAGGGATCGCTGGCCAGCTCCCAATCCTTGAGAATGCGCAGCAGCGCCTCGCCCCGCTGACCCTCCTCCAGGCGCAGCTCTTCGCTTTCGCGACTGGCGACCAGCAGATCGATCCAGTGACCCAGTGCCGCCAGATCCGAGGCGGCGGCCGCCGCGTGCAGCCGGCGCAGCAAGGGCCAATCCAGGTGGACCAGCCCCTCCTCCACCTGATCCGTCAGCCAGGACTCGAAGCTGTCAGGCCCCGTTACCCAGCCGGCCTCGACGGCCCACTCCAGCCCCTGGGAATAGGTGAAGCCGCCCACCGGCAGATTGGGGCTGATCAGCTGGAACAGACGCAACCAGCTCAGGGCCTGGGGTTCGGCGAGCCCGGTCAGTACGGCCACCGGCATCGCCTCAGCCCGCCAAGGCTGCGGCGGCCAGCGTCAGCACACCACCGGCCCAGCCTTTTTGCAGACGCGGATAGGCGCGCAGCTGGCGCCCCATCAGGTAACCGACGGCCAGCAACGCGGCGGCGGCACATGCCGAGCCCAGGGTGAAGGCCGTCACTTGCGCGGCCGGGGCTTCAACGCCGTGGGCCCAGCCGTGGAACAGGGCGAAGGCCGGCAGCATCCAGGCCAGCATCGCCAGGCGCCCCGGGGCCAGCAACAGGACCCCTGCTACCCACAGCGAGGCCAGTACCGCCGGCTCAATCAGCGACTGGGGGCCCATCACCACGCCGAGGGCCGTACCCGCCACCATGGCCAGCAGCGTCAGCAGTGGCAAGGTCAGGGCGCGGCCCGTCAGGGCGGCCAACAGACCGCTGGAGAGCAGCAGGGCCAGATGATCCAGACCGGTGACCGGATGCAGCAGGCCAGCGGTCAGGCCGGCGTCCAGATGGCCGCTGTGGGCAAGGGCGGGCGTGGTCAGCAGGGTCAGTGAGCCCAGGGTGAGAACGTGAGCAATTTTCATGGGTACATTCCTTTTTCGGTGGATAAGCATCAAGACAACTTCAGATGACCATGCAGCGCGATACGTGGCGCCGGATCCGGTTCAGCATGGTGGTGATGGTGATGCGCATGCTCCTGAGCATGGTGGTGGTGACCCGCCCCGGCCTGGGATTGGTAGGCTCCCGACTCGGGCTCGAAGGGGGCCTGCTCCACGCTGACACTGAGCCCCAACCCCTGCACCATATCGTCCAGCACATGATCGTGCTGGTAACGGGCAAACCCGGCTTCGATCTGCAAGGGGACATGGCGGTTACCCAGGTGGTAACAGGCGCGGGCCAGCAACAGCGGATCGCTGCAACGCACTGTGGAGACGGTCTCGGTGGCGGCGCGTATTTCGACACGCAGCTGCCCTCCCTCATCGGTCAGGATATCGCCTCCTCGCAGCAGCTGGCCACGGGGCAGGAACAGGCCGGCCGCACGGCCATCATCCAGGGTCACCTTGAGGCGGCTCTTGATGCGGGCATCGATGGGCAGGGTCAGGCTGACATCGGCGGCGGGGCCCTGTGCATCAGTCTCAGTCAATCGTTGGGTCAGTCGGATCATGAGGTCCTCTTAAAACAGAAAATAACGTTGCGCCATGGGCAGTACGCTGGCCGGCTCGCAGGTGAGCAGCTCGCCATTGGCGCGCACCTGGTAGGTCTGGCTGTCCACTTCGATGAGGGGCTGCCAATCGTTGTGGATCATGTGCTGCTTGCGGACGCTGCGACACCCTTTCACCTCGCCGATGAGGCTTTGCAGCCCCAGCCGGGCCGGCACGCCCTCACGCAACGCCAGACCGGAGACAAAGGTCATGCGCGTCGCCTGCATCGCCTTGCCGAAGGCACCGAACATGGGCCGGAAGTGGACCGGCTGGGGAGTGGGAATGGAGGCATTGGCATCGCCCATGGGCGCCGCCGCTATCATGCCCCCCTTGACGATAAGGCTGGGTTTGACGCCGAAGAAAGCCGGCCGCCAGAGTACCAGATCCGCCAGTTTGCCCACCTCGATGGAGCCCACCTCGTGGCTGATGCCGTGGGTAATGGCCGGGTTGATGCTGTACTTGGCTACATAGCGCTTGATCCGCGTGTTGTCGTGACGGGCCGGATCGCCGGCCAGACTGCCCCGCTGCACTTTCATCTTGTGGGCGGTCTGCCAGGTACGCAGTATCACCTCGCCGACCCGCCCCATGGCCTGGGAGTCGGAACTGATCATGGAGAAGGCCCCCAGATCGTGCAGTATGTCCTCGGCGGCGATGGTCTCGCGGCGAATGCGTGACTCGGCGAAGGCTACGTCCTCGGGAATGGCCGGATCGAGATGATGACACACCATCAGCATGTCCAGGTGTTCGTCCACGGTATTGATGGTGTAGGGACGGGTCGGATTGGTGGACGAGGGCAGCACGTTGGCCTGGCCACAGGCCCTGATGATATCCGGCGCATGGCCGCCGCCGGCCCCCTCAGTGTGGTAAGTGTGGATGGTGCGATCGCCGATGGCGCCCAGGGTATCTTCCACAAAGCCGGACTCGTTCAACGTATCCGTGTGGATGGCGACCTGGGTATCGGTCTCTTCGGCCACATTCAGGCAGTTGTCGATGGCCGCCGGGGTGGTGCCCCAGTCTTCGTGCAGTTTGAGGCAGGAGGCGCCCGAAAGGATCATTTCCTCGAGCGGGGCTGCAACGGCAGCGTTGCCCTTGCCGGCCAGGGCCAGGTTCATTGGGAAGGCGTCGAAGCTTTCGATCATGCGCTCGATATGCCAGGCGCCGGTGCAGGTGGTGGCCAGCGTCCCATGGGCAGGACCGGAGCCGCCGCCGAGCATGGTAGTGACCCCGCTCATCAGCGCTTCCTCGATCTGCTGGGGGCAGATGAAGTGGATGTGCGCGTCCATGCCACCGGCGGTGATGATCTTGCCTTCGCCGGCAATGGCTTCGGTGGAGGGGCCGATGATGATGTCGATATTGGGCTGGGTATCGAGATTGCCGGCCTTGCCGATTCCGGCAATCAACCCGTTCTTGAGGCCAATATCAGCCTTGTAGATGCCCGTGTGATCAACGATCAGGGCGTTGGTGATAACCGTGTCAACGGCGCCTTCCGCACGGGTGCGCTGGGATTGGCCCATGCCGTCGCGAATGACCTTGCCGCCGCCGAACTTGACCTCTTCGCCATAGGTGGTGAAGTCCTTCTCCACCTCGATGAAGAGTTCGGTATCGGCGAGGCGGACGCGGTCGCCCGTGGTGGGGCCGTACATATCGGCGTAGGTGGCGCGAGAAATCCGTGCTGGCATGTCGTGTCCCGTTCAAATGGCCCGGAACAAAGGCTTCCCGGGCGTAACTTTGGCCTAAGGTGTCCGGTCTGGCAAGAGTCCGG